>SLPR01000468.1 GCA_007131895.1 Bacteroidales bacterium
CTATTACCTCTGATTCTTACCGTGGTAGCAGCTCCCGGGGTTCCTGAATTCTGTGAAATCTGGACCCCGGCCGAACGGCCCTGAAGCACCCCGTCAATGGTGCGCATAGGAACATCCCTGATTTCGCTTTCACTCACTACTCCCAGGGATCCCGAAATCAAACGGCTTGACTCAGTGCCGTAGCCAATCACTACCACTTCTCCAAGCCGGGCAATATCCATCATTAGCCCTACATCAATAATGTTTCTCCCGTTGACAGGTACTGTTTCTGAAACCATGCCTACATAGCTGAATATCAAAGTGTCATTGGCTGCAACTTCAATACTGTAACGGCCATCAAAGTCCGTAATCGTACCCTGTGTGGTGCCTTTGATCTGAACCGTTACACCCGGCAACGGCATGTTATCTTCCATAAAAGATGTTACTGTGCCTGATACCTCAACTTGCTGGGCATTGATTCCTGCAATGGAAAAGGCAAGCATAACAATACTGATAAATACTTTTTTCATAAAGATTCACATTAGTTAATGTTGTTTTTTGGGTTTGATTAGAAATGGTGATTTTTCCTTTGCAAGTATAAGAAGATTTTTTTAAAAAAATTAAATAATGCTTCTCATTAAACGTTGGATGACTAAATCAGAGTGGATTAAGTATATTAAGGGGTGCTCATTTTTGTGTGAACATGTGTTTAGAAAAGCAAAGAAGTAGTTGTGTTCATTGGTTCTTAATGTAATTTTCAGGAAAATATTTCATTGTTGTGCGGTAAGTTTCTCTTTTTTCTCTCCCCTAAAAATTCCCACCTCAAATGATAATAAATCAGCAGAGTAAAACTGCTTTGCAAAATTCTATTAATTTTGCACCCTGCCGGGCACAAGGTTGGAAAAGTACACGAAGAACCGCCTGTAAATGCTCAATATCAGGAATGCCAATGCAGTTGCCCTGAAAGAGCAGAGATTGGAAATAGCTGATAATTTAATATATAGATTTGCAACATGAAAGAATTGAAAAGACAGAGAGTATACGATTTACTCAAAGGAAAAGATGAAAGTCTGGTGGATGGTGAAGTAAATGTAAAAGGTTGGGTGCGCACAAAAAGAGGCAACAAAAATATAGCCTTTATTGCTCTCAACGATGGAAGTATTATTCATAACATCCAGGTTGTGGTGGATGTCCAGGCCTTTGGGAATGATGAACTGCTCAAAAAGATCACTACCGGTGCATGTATTTCGGTGAACGGAAAGTTGGTTGAATCGCAGGGTTCCGGGCAAAACGTAGAAATTCAGGCCATTGATATTGAGCTTTACGGTACTGCCGATGCAGAAACCTACCCGTTGCAGAAGAAGGGGCATTCCCTGGAGTTTTTGCGTGAAATTGCCCACCTGAGACCCCGTACCAATACCTTTGGGGCTATCTTCAGGATGAGACATGCCCTGTCTTTTGCCATTCACAAGTATTACAACGACAAAGGGTTTTATTATCTGCATACGCCCATTATTACGGGTTCGGATGCAGAAGGGGCAGGTGCCATGTTTAGAGTTACCACCCTTGATCTCCACAATGTGCCCAAAACCCCCGAAGGCAAGATTGACTATGAACAGGACTTTTTTGGCAAAGAAACCAACCTTACCGTAAGTGGTCAGCTGGAAGGAGAGCTGGGTGCACTGGCCCTGTCTAATGTCTATACGTTCGGGCCTACATTCAGGGCTGAAAATTCCAATACAACCCGTCACCTGGCAGAGTTCTGGATGATTGAGCCGGAAATGGCCTTCTACGACATCAATGACAACCAGGATCTGGCAGAAGATTTTTTGAAGTACCTCATCAGATACGTTCTGGAAAACTGTGCTGATGATTTGGAATTTCTTCAGAAGATGTATGACAAAGAGCTGGTTGAAAGACTGGAGTTTGTAACCCGCAATAATTTCGAAAGACTTTCTTATACCGCTGCTATTGAAATTCTTGAAAAATCCGGAGAAAAGTTTGAGTTTCCGGTGAAATGGGGTGTGGATTTGCAGTCGGAGCACGAAAGGTATCTTGTGGAAAAGCATTTTAAAAAGCCTGTTATACTTACGGACTACCCCCGAGATATTAAGGCATTCTACATGAAACAAAATGACGACGGGAAAACCGTAAGAGCCATGGATGTTCTTTTCCCGAAAATTGGTGAGATCATTGGTGGTAGTCAGCGTGAAGAAAATTATGATAAGCTTATTGGCCGCATCAAAGAAATGGGCATTCCGGAGAAGGATATATGGTGGTATCTGGAAACAAGGAAGTTTGGGACCGCTCCACACAGTGGATTCGGACTGGGCTTTGAAAGACTGATGCTTTTCATTACAGGGATGGGCAATATCAGGGATGTTATTCCTTTTCCACGCACTCCATTCAATGCTGAATTTTAACAATCAAAGCGAACGGGTATCAAAAAAAATTCTTAATTTGGCCAATGTTTAAGGTATACCAATGATCATCCAAATTCTTTTGTAAATCATCAACCATGTTAAAGCAACGCTTACAGCAAAAACTCCTGCAAAAGCTATCACCCCAGCAGATTCAACTCATGAAGCTGCTGCAACTTCCTACTTTGCTTCTTGAACAGCGCATAAAAGAAGAAATTGAGGAAAATCCTGCATTGGAAGAGGGGGCAGATGAGGAGTTTGAAGATGCGGATGATTCGCAGGCAGATGATTTTGAGGATGATTTTGACCCCGATGAGAAGGATTTTGATGAGCCGGAAGTTGATCCTGACAATGAATTCGATATCAGTGACTACATAGAGGACGATGAAATCCCCAACTATAAACTTGCAGCCAATAACACCAGTGCTGACGATGAGCATAAGGAAATGCCCATGTCTTCTTCCTTCAGTTTTCAGGAGCATTTGCTGAGTCAATTGGGACTTAGGGATCTTACTGAACATGAAGATTTGGTGGCACAACATATTATTGGTAATATAGATGATGCCGGTTATTTGCAAAGAGATATACATTCCCTGATAGATGATTTAGCCTTTTCCCTGAATTTGAGAACCAACTTCAAAGAGGTGCTGGGATTGCTTCGTATTATTCAGGAGTTTGACCCTCCCGGAGTAGGGGCAAGGGATTTGCAGGAATGCCTGTTATTGCAAATCAGAAGAAAAACCCCACGTACTGCACCCATAGAAAATGCTGCCATTTTGCTGGAAAAGAATTTCAATGATTTCACCAAAAAGCATTACCAGAAAATACAGAAAAAGCACAACTTTTCTGATGAAGACCTGAAAGATGCCATTGACGAAATTCTCAAGTTGAACCCCAAGCCCGGAAACACCCTCAATGAGGCTGGAAGATCCGCCCAGTATGTTATCCCTGATTTTATTGTTTCCAGCACCAACAGTGAGCTTGAACTTACCCTCAATTCGCGCAATGCCCCCGACCTGAAAATCAGCCGCACCTATACCGAGATGCTCGAGAACATGGCCGGTAACAGAAATAAATCCGATGCCCGGCAAAAGGAGGCCCTGATGTTTGTAAAACAAAAGCTTGACGGGGCCAAATGGTTTATCGATGCTATCAGGCAAAGACAGAACACCCTGCTGGTTACCATGGAGGCTATCCTGAACCTGCAGAAAGAGTATTTCCTTACGGGCGATGAGACCAAAATCAGGCCCATGATCCTTAAAGATGTAGCAGATATTGTGCTGCTTGACATTTCCACCATTTCAAGAGTGGCCAACAGCAAATATGTGCAGACACCCTACGGAACGTTCCTGTTGAAAACTTTGTTCTCAGAGTCGCTCCAGAACGAGGAAGGGGAGGAGGTATCCACCCGCGAAGTGAAGAAAATTCTTAAGGATTGTATTACTGCAGAGAACAAAACAAAACCGGTTACGGATGAACAGCTGACTAAAATTCTCAAAGAAAAAGGATACAATATTGCCCGAAGAACCGTGGCAAAATACCGTGAGCAGCTTAATATTCCGGTGGCCCGGTTAAGAAAGGAGCTGGTTTGATCAAGGAAAACAATACCTGGGCCAGACTCACGAGTATGGCTTTTCACCCCATGATTATGCCCACCCTTGCAGTGCTCATCGTGTTTTCTATCCCCAGCTACGTATCATTCTCTATCCCGACATCAGCCCGCCGATTGATTACGGGACTTGTTTTTCTCAATACCTGTATTGCCCCTTTTCTGGTAATACTGGTGATGAAAAAAACCGGCCTGATCAAGGATTTCTATCTTCAGGACCGAAATGAGCGGGTGTATCCCATCATGGTCAGTGTTTTCTTTTACCTGTTTACTTACTATCTCTTTCGTCAGGCCCATCTTCCTTCTCTTCTCAATTATTTTGTGATGGGTGCCACCTTGCTGGTTCTTCTGGGCTTTGTAATTACCTTTTACTGGAAAATCAGTTTACACATGATGTCTATGGGTGGGTTTACCGGCTACCTGATTGCCGTATCCCTTATTTTGGGGTACGAACTCCACATGCTTATCATAGGATGTGTCCTGGTGTCGGGCCTGGTGGGCAGTGCCCGTATAAAACTGAATGCCCATAACCCATCCCAGGTGTATGTGGGATTTGTTACAGGCATTCTGCTTATGTTGTTGTTATTCTTTTACTTGCGGGGCTAAAACAGTATAAATGACAACCCTAAACTCATAAACTCTGCATTGGCTGCATTGTTGTCACTGAAAATATCGGTCAAAGAAATAAACGTATGCAGGTTTAACCTTCCATAGCCTATCCTTCCATGGAAACCCAGCAGGAAGGTTTCAATATTGTCTAGTTTTCCCTCTTTTATTTTGGTGTCTCTCCCAGTGAGGAGTTCTTCTCCCACATATTTGGTGTGGGCATTAACCAGCAAACCTCCTTTTATACCGGCATGGATGCGGAATGTTCTGGGCGTGTTGCGCGTACGGTAGCGAAATTCAACAGGAACATTCAGGTAATTGAGGCTGAGCTTGTTGTTGTTATAGTCAATGGCGTCAGGTATTGGGAAAAAATTGTGGTTATTCCCGTCGTGTTCATACAAGTGATCGCTGTACAGGTTATGGCTGGCAAAACCCAGACCTGCAGCCACGCTGAAATTGGATGTGCTGATAGGGAACTCCTGAATATAATCAATGGAAACGCCCCTGTTGATGGTGTTGGTTTCCATATCAGCAGGCAAATTGGACCAGATATCAGTAAAAACGCCAATGATAAACCGATCTGTGGGGCGCATTTTAGTAGCTTCCTGAGAAAAGCTTCCACTGTAAATCAATGCAAAAACTGCAAAAAATAAAATTGTCTTCTTCATGATACGAGATTTATGTTCTTACTAAAATTGTTTGTTCATTGTAAAATTGCTGGTTTGATTTTCAAAAATAGTGCCATTTTTCGAGAAAGCATAATACTCGTTTGAGTTGTTTTGAAAAAAGTTCCCGACAGGACATTGAAATCGTTCTTTCGATACCCTTGATAGTTATCCGAAAAGGGTTAAATTGCAATCACCAGTTTTCCCCTGACTCTTCCCGTTTCTATATGTTTATGGGCTATTGGCGCCTGGTCGAGGGTATATGTTTTCTCTATGAAAGGTTTAATTTTTCCATCACGCATCAGGTCAGCCAAAACATCCAGATCTTTGCCTCCGGGTTTGCACATAATGCCAAAAGTTTTGCGGCTTCGCAAAGGATTCGTCATCTGTCTGAACATTACTTCCGGGATGGGTACCGTGGTTACATAAGTCCCTCCCGGTTTAAGGATACGCGAACATTTTCCGGCTGAAGACATGGCCACCGCATCCAGTATGATGTCAAACTTTTCGGGCAACCGGGTAAAATCCTCCTTTAGGTAGTCTATAACGAAGTGGGCGCCGAACTCTTTTACCAGATCCATATTCTTGCCTGAGCATACTGCTGTCACCTCTGCACCCATGGCCCTGGCGATTTGAATGCCAAACATCCCCACTCCGCCTGAGCCGCCGTTGATTAATACTTTCATGCCCGGAGAAATCTTTCCTTTGTCGCGAAGCGACTGTAAAGCAGTGAGGCCTGCAAGGGGCACAACGGCAGCATCTGCAAAATCCCATTTTTCAGGCATGCGACTCAAGAGCTCTTCTTTAACACAAATGTACTCCGAATATCCACCTCCTGCAATACTGAGCATCGCAAACACCTTTTCCCCTTTGCCGAATTTTTTGCTGCTATCCCCACTATTTTCTGCTACCCCGGCAATGTCTCCACCCGGGGTTCGTGGAAACTTTTTGCCTGTTAAAAATTTCAGACTGCCATTGCGAACTTTGTAATCCACAGGGTTAATCCCGGCGGCCATAACTTTTACCAGAACTTCATCGGACGCAGGGACAGGTACAGACGTTTCTGTAACCTTCATTACTTCTGCAGGGCCGTACTTTTCGTATATGATTTTTTGCATGCTTTCTTACTTTTGAATTCAACACTCTGAAAAACTAACCACTACCATACCAAAGGATTTTGATTGCATGAAGTATGTATTTGCTTTCTTTAAATTAAAGTTAAGGATTGCTTATGTACTGAACAGGTCTGTATACTTCCTTTGGCAGTATTGCCATACAAGCTTTAATCAAATAAATTAAACAATAAAGTTAACTGAATTGTTGGAGAACGTGAACTAAAAGATGCAGGCAATGTTAAACTGCCGTATAAGTTATTCTATTTACAGATAATTGAAAAGATGAGTAAAATCAACGGAAATCATATTGCAGAGAAAGAATCTCCCGAATTAATATACGTCTACGATGCACTGTGCGGCTGGTGTTATGGGTTTAGCCCGGTAATGACCCGTTTGAAGGAGGAGTTTAAAGGAAAAATCCAATTTTTGGTGCTTTCAGGAGGCATGGTTCGGGGAGAGAATGCTGGCCCAATCGGTCAAATAGCAGGATATATCAGGCAGGCCTACAAAACAGTAGAAGATGCCACGGGGGTGAAGTTTGGACAGAAATTCCTGGATGAAGTACTGGAAAAAGGGGATGCCATTTTTACGTCTCTACCTCCTGCCCTTGCGCTGGCAGTTTTCAGACTTGAACAACCCGATGAAGCCATTGAGTTTGCGGCACGCCTGCAGAAGGCCATCTATTTTGATGGCAGACTTGTGGATGATATGACCCTGTATAGCCATATTGCCTCCGGATTTGATGTGGACGGTGATGAACTTGTGCGACGAATGGATACGGACGAAATAGCTCAGATGGTGGAAAATGAATTCAAAATGGTTGCCGGAATGGGTGTTAACGGATACCCGACGCTGGTGATGAGGAATGGAGAGGAAATGAAAATTCTAACCCGTGGATATCAACCTTACGAGCAGGTGGCAGCATTGATAAGGCAGCATATAGACTAAACTTTTACCAATGCGTGATGTGAAAAATCTAACGATGGTTTTTTTATATGCTGACAGGTTTGTTTTTCCCTAAATATTTTTACTTTTGCGCAATTAACAAGAGGTGAGATTTTCAACCAGGCAAAAAAAATAAAGAAAACAGATATATGGGAAGAGCATTTGAATATCGTCGTGCGGCCAAAGAGAAACGCTGGGATAAAATGTCCAAGGTTTTTCCAAAACTGGCCAAAGCTATTACTGTTGCTGCCAAAGAGGGAGGGACGGACCCTGATTTGAATTCCCGCTTGCGTGCTGCTATCCAGAATGCCAAGGCGCAAAACATGCCCAAGGACAATATAGATGCAGCTTTGAAGAGAGCAGCGGGAAAAGACGCAGAAAATTTTTCGGAAATCCTTTATGAAGGGAAAGGACCCCACGGTGTGCTGGTAGTCATTGAATGTGCTACCGATAATCCTACACGTACCATTGCCAACATCAAATCCTACTTCAACAAGCTTGGAGGAGCGCTGGTACCTACAGGTTCCCTGGATTTCATGTTTTCCCGCAAAGCAGTTTTTCAGTTTGAACTGAAGGAGGGAATGGATGCGGAAGAGATGGAGCTTGAGCTGATTGACTCCGGACTGGAAGAAATTGAAGTGAACGAAGGGACTGCTTATGCTTATGCAGACTATAAAGATTTTGGCACGCTCAACCAGGCACTGGAAGAGAAAGGAATAGAGGTTACCAAAGCCGACTTGCAACGCATCCCCAACACACCTGTTGAGTATACCGAAGAACAGATGGACGAAATTGATAAGCTGCTGGATAAGCTGGATGACGATGATGATATCCAGGCTGTTTTTACCAATATTGCCTGAGTGGTATTGACCACAAAAAATAAAAAAGCCTGGTTTTGCCGGGCTTTTTTGTTTTAGTATGGTAGAAAGAAACAGGTTGAACGAACCTGTTCCTATCGATATTAAAATTTGAATCCTTGCTGTTTTTCCTTTTCCCAGATTTTTATCCAGGCCAGCAAACCAGCTATGGCGATACCTAAAAACACAAAGTACTGAAAACTGGTAAAAACATATCCTTTGTTGAAATACAATGGTACGGATATTATATCGCCAATGATCCAGTAAATCCAGTTCTCTATTCGCTTGAGGGCCATGAACAACATCCCCACCAGGAAAATCGATGTGGTCAATGAGTCAACATAGAGCAGTTTTAAGTTTTCAAAGTAAACATATTCGGCCATGTAGTCGACATCATCCTGTTTGAAAAAATATATCAAACCCCAGATGACAAAGAAAAATACAAATACAGCCACAATTCCCAAAAGCTGCTGCAATTTGGTATTCCAGCGGATAGGGATGATTTTTTTTCCTGGTCCCTTGCGTGTCCACATGTACCAGCCGTAAACACTCATGAGGAAGTAAAAGAAGTTGATGCCCACATCGGCATACAACTGGGGCTCAATGAGAATATACACATATATCAGCACCGAAACAATGCCGGTGGGATAAACCAGGATATTGGCCTTTTTGGCGTACCAAACACTCATCAGGCCAAAAATAACGGCGATAACTTCCAGCAAGGTGGTCTCAAGAACATTTTGCCAGAAGAGGTCAAAAAAACTATTTAGCAACATATTGAACAGGGGGTTATGTAAAACCCTGCAAAGATAAATATTTTACCTCCTGAAAGCGCCTGATTTTTTAATGCTGATGGTACAGCTTATTAAAAATCTTCCATCCATCATCGAATTTGTATAACCCGAGGTAGTCAGTGAAAAGCAAACGGCCTTCGCGGTATAGCTCCAGCTTTACCATGGCTGCGTTGCCGGTAACATCCACATCCAGTATTCGGGCTTCCACTTCCACATGGGTGTAATCGGGGTTGTTTTTTCGCTGTTCTGCAATTTCAATCATGCGCTGCAGAGACAATTCTGATAGCACTCCTCCGCGGTTGAGCACCATTACGAAAGTGGGATGAAAGCCTGCTTCCATCATTTCTTTGCCTCCCAGGTTCTGAAACCCTTCAACGTATGCACTCTGAACGGTTTTTGTTACCGCTTCTCTTTCCGAACCCACAGCTGTATGGGCAAATAAGAACAGAAAAAAGAACGCCAGTGAATAGCTTAAATTTTTTTTTAATGAGTCCATAACTTTTAATTTTTAGTTTACTGCTAAGATAAAACAAACGGCTGAATTGAATTAGTAAATTTGGCACTTGATATTATTCCTTTTATTTTCATACCTTTGCATGTCAGTCAGGTAAACCCGGATCCAACACCGGGAAATTGCTTTTTTTGACTGTTTACTTCGAATTGTTATGATAATTTCTTACCTATTTTAAAATTATATTACATTGTTATTTTCCGAATTACAACTCAATGAAGAATTGATGGAAGGGCTGAACGCCATGGGTTTCAAAGAAGCCACTCCCGTTCAGCAACAAGCCATCCCTTTGATTCTTGACAACAGGGATCTGCTGGCCAGTGCCCAGACCGGCACGGGCAAAACGGCAGCTTTTATTCTGCCCATACTGCACAAAATAAAATCAGAAAATACCACAGGAATCAATACCTTGGTGATAGTGCCTACCCGTGAGCTTGCCATACAAATTGATCAGCAAATCGAGGGGCTGGGTTATTTTGTTTCCGTCAGCTCCAGAGCGGTTTTCGGAGGAGGAGACGGCATTACGTGGGAGGCCCAGAAAAAAAGCCTCACCCTGGGAGCCGATATCGTGGTGGCTACACCCGGCAGGCTCATTGCCATGCTCTCCATGGGAAAAATCGACTTTTCCTCTCTTAAACACCTGGTGCTGGATGAGGCAGACCGGATGCTTGATATGGGGTTCTTTGAAGATATCATGCGCATCATTGGCTATCTTCCCAAAGAAAGGCAAACCCTGCTTTTCAGCGCAACCATGCCACCCAAAATCGAAACCCTTGCCAATAAAATTCTCAACAATCCCATTAAATTCAACCTTTCTTTGTCCAAACCGGCTACCGGTATCTCCCAGCAAGCCTACGTGGTGTACAACAAGCAAAAGGACGACCTGTTGCTTTCCATCCTCGAAAACAAAGACTTCGACTCGGTATTGATATTTGCTTCCACCAAGATAAAGGTGAAGCAGATTGGGGATATGCTGAAAGCCAAAAAGCTGGATGTGAAATCCTTTCATTCTGACCTGGAACAGGAGGTAAGGGGGGCTTTGCTCAGAGATTTTAAAAACAGACAGTTAAGAATCATCGTGGCTACAGACGTGCTGGCCCGCGGTATTGACGTGGACAATATCAGCCTGGTAGTTAATTATGATGCTCCCGGCGACCCCGAAGACTACGTGCACAGGGTGGGCCGGACAGCCAGAGCCGAAAAAACTGGTGTGGCCATCACTTTTATCGGTGAAGAAGAGCAGCGGAAATTCTCAGGCGTGGAACGACTCATTGATGCTACAGTACCCAAAATGCCCTTGCCGGAAGCAATAGGAAAAGGACCGGAGTACGATCCATCCAGACGGCCGGTGATCGAACGCAAGCAAGGAGGAGGAGGCCGTTTTCACAAACGCAGTAAGCCTTCTCAGGATAATGGAAGAAGGGACTCGGTTTCCGGTCAGAAGAATCATTCCAAAGATGAAAAACCCCGAAAAAGATATCGCCCCGCAAATAAACGGAGAAACCAGGATGATGCCTGAGTTATCTCGTAATGTAAGGTTTGTAATTGCATAGACAGTTTTTCTCACCACGCCGGATTCATTGGTTGTGTTGAATTTTTAAATGGGATAAACAATTCTTGTATACTATATGATACGTCTGATGACCCGTGCAGCTATTTTTAGTCTGCTGGCTGTGTTTGTTTTGTGGCCCAAAATCAGCCAGGGCCAGGTGGATTCC
>SLPR01000254.1 GCA_007131895.1 Bacteroidales bacterium
TTATTGCAATGGTCACTTTTGTCCTTAAAAGGCAAGAGTGGCCATTTTTTGTGACGGGCCACTTCCAGTGAGCCCGCCCGCTACTCTCCGCTCCGTGGTCTGACGACTTCCAGCTCGTCCGACCACTACTCCAGATAGCGACTAAAAATATAAAACTTTCAGAATACATCCATAATTACGAGAAAGCGGAAATTGTATTTCCGCTTAACAGGGGGGCTTCCCCCGCTAAGCTGCATTTTACAACAGTGACACCGTCCCGCTAATCTCTGCTCCGTGGTCTGACGACTTTTAGCTCGTCCGACCACTAAACCCCCGCTAAGCGGCATTTAACTTCGTTGAGCTCCCTTCGGTCGGTTGTAATGCCCTTTGGAACACGGTTGAATTTGTAATTCAACAAAATACATTACGGCTTTTCCATGGCGACTAAAAAGACGATACCTTCAGAATACATCAATAATAAAGAGAAAGCAGAAATGCAATTTCCGCTCAGCGGCGAATACAACGAAAAAAAAGATAGCGGAAATACAATTTCCGCTTAGCAGAGGCTTACAATCCAATAAATCTTTACCTTTGCCTATTATGGAGATAAAAATCGGACAATACAATACCATGAGGGTGGTGAAAACCCTTGATTTTGGCATTTACCTCGATGGAGGTGAAATGGGTGAAATTCTTATGCCTACCAAATGGGTGCCTGAAGGAACGGAGCCTGAGGATGAAGTGGAAGTGTTTATCTACTTTGACTCAGAAGACCGTCCCATTGCCACCACTACAAAACCCAAAGCTCAGGTGGGTGAATTTGCATGGATGAAGGTGAAGGCCGTTGACCGCATCGGTGCCTTTCTTGACTGGGGGCTGGACAAGGATTTGCTGGTGCCTTTCAAAGAGCAGAACGCCAAAATGGAAGAGGGACGTTCTTACCTGGTATATCTTTATGTAGATACCCGAAGCAATCGTATTGCTGCTTCTGCAAGGCTCGAAAAATACCTGGATATTGAACCTGTGGATTATACCCCGGGGCAGGAAGTTGATCTGATCATCTGGACACGCACCGATATAGGTTACAAGGCCATCATCAACCAGAAACACCAGGGTTTGTTGTATACCAATGAGATTTTTCAGGATATAAGACCGGGGCAAAAACTCAAAGGGTATATTTCGCAACTAAGGCCGGATGGTAAAATTGACCTTAAGCTGCAGCAGTCGGGATATGAAAATGTGATTGATGATTTTTCAAAAAAGCTTATCGTTACCCTCAAGGCCAATGAGGGATTTTTACCCATTACCGACAAAAGTTCTCCGGAAGAGATATACCGAACCTTGCAAATGAGCAAGAAAAACTTTAAAAAAGCGGTGGGCTCTCTCTATAAGCAACGAATCATTTCTATCAATGAAACAGGAATCGGACTAGTCAATCAATGAAATTATTGGTTCTGTTGAGCAATTCAACAAATTGTTTGTTGTAGAAGTGAACCTTTAATACTATAACTATGGCAAAACTGTTTAAATATATCTGGAAAAAAAGCGAGTACTTTTTGTTTACCATTTTTTTTGTAATGATGTCGCTTATTGCGCAATCCCAGGCACCCACACACATCCCCCGTGAACAAACGCGCCCGGTAGATTTTCTTGAATCAACTGAAAATATCGTATTTTTCATTGTTATTCCTGTTTTGATTGTTATTCTCTATCTTGTGTGGAGAAGAAACTTAAGAAAACAAAGGGAAGAAGAGGAGAAAAAACAATAGACCATGAGCAATTTCTTTCAGGATATTCTGGCTGAAGTGCATCAGTATTATGATGGACTGGTAGCCTTTTTTCCACGGTTGTTGATGGGAATTATCATTCTTGTGGTTACCTGGGTTATCTCGCGACAAATACGCAATGCAGCAGACCGCAGATTAAAGAAGCAAATGGAAGATCCACTGCTGGCAGAGTTTCTTGCTACCATGGCCCGTGCATTGGTTTTTATTTTCGGGCTGCTGTTTGCCTTAAAAGCATTGGGTCTTGGAGGAATCACTGCGAGCATATTGGCCGGTGCGGGTATCACTGCCTTTATCATTGGATTTGCCTTGCGCGATATTGGCGAAAATTTTCTTGCCGGTATACTTTTGGCTTTCAAAAGACCCTTCAGGGTTGGTGATTTTATTGAAACCGGAGCCACCAAAGGACGCGTTATTAGTCTCAATATCAGGGACACGCACTTGAAAACTCCGGATGGTAAAGATGTGTATGTGCCCAATGCTCAGTTTATCAAAATACCCCTGATTAACTATACGATTGATGGGTTTCTCAGGTATGACTTTGTGTTAGGTATACCCACTTCGGCTGATTATGAAAAGGCCATGAACGACATTGCTTCATCAGTTAACTCCATAGAGGGGGTTATCCAGAGAAGGAGAAAGACGCAGGTTTTTGTTTCGGGCATTGCTCCCGGAAGAGTGGATGTAACGGTCAGTTTCTGGATCGATACATTTAAAATCCGGACTACTGCCGATGTGATACGCTCTGAGGTCTTTAAAAAGGTACAGGCTGAAGTGGATAAGCTTGCAGGGGACAAATCCTGATTACACTCATTGTCCGGTTTTCTGAAAACACACTTTATCTGGATGCATTTTTCTTAACTCCAATGCCGGCAGTAATACGGTCGAGAATAATGGCCAGGATGACTACCACAAGACCGGCTTCAAAACCTTGTCCTACCTGCAATCTCTGGATACCCCGCAATACATCTTCTCCCAGTCCTCCCGCTCCAATCATGGCAGCAATTACTACCATCGACAATCCCAGCATGATAGACTGATTCACCCCTGCCAGGATGGTTGGTTTGGCCACGGGGATTTGCACCCTCATAAGTTTCTGAAATTCGGTGGCTCCAAAAGCATCTGCTGCTTCCACCAGTTCAACGGGTACTTGCCGTATGCCCAGGTTGGTCAGGCGGATAAGCGGAGGCAAGGCAAACACGAAAGTAGCTACGACTCCCGGCACCAGTCCCAATCCGAAAAACATTACCGCAGGTATGAGGTAAACAAATGCAGGCATGGTTTGCATAAAGTCGAGGATTGGGCGTAGAATGGCATTGAAGCGATCGCTGCGCGCAGCCCATATTCCTAAAGGTAGCCCCACAAGAATCACAATAATTTCTGCTGATAGTACCAGGGCGAGGGTTTCCACAAAGGCTTCCCATAAACCGATGTTTTCGCTCAACAACAGGCCAAGAAAGGCGATGATGCTGTTCTTCCAGCCTGCCATATACCAGGTTATGCCTGTAATGATGAGTATTAGCACAATGGGAGGGAGAAAAAGCATCCCCTCTTTGAGGTTATCAACCAGAAAATAGATGAATGCACTGAAACCGTCAAAAACTGGTCCCAGCTCCCTCTCCAGGTATTCAACTGCAGTGGTAACCCAGTCTCTTAATGGAATTCTATAAGGAAACATAATGTTGAAAATTTAAAGTTTTATAGTAATGGGGACATTTTACTGTGCCGGAAAGGCTGTGTGATGATTAAAAAGCTATAGCCAGTGATTTTTTATGTTCCGGGTTTAGAAAGTGTTGGTTTTTATGTTTTTCCGTTTTCTCCGGGAATATATGATTCTGAAAGTGCTGCTATTACAGCTCCTTTTACAATTACCCCTTTGACTTTATTTTGTTTGTCAACCACTGCAATGGGGCCGAATTCATGGTCGGTGTACATATTGATGATCTCGTTAAGAGGAGTATTTTCTTCTACGCTGGCGGGTTCATGCAGCAGTCCTTCATTCATTGGAATATTTTCAGCGTCTTTGTTTTTATTGATATAGTCTGCAAGCTCAGAGGCCCTTATGTAGGCTTTGAGCTCTTTGCGGGTGTTGGTCATAAGGATGCCGGTGAGGCCCTTTTTACGGATTTTGCGCAGGATGGTCCTTGGTCCATCCCCCTCAAAAGCGGTATCTTCAACAGGTTGCATTACCGATGCAGCAGTGAATATGGCAGATCTGTCCATATCGACTACAAAAGCTTTTACATAGTCATTGGCCGGCCGGGAGATGATTTCTTCGGCTGTGCCGATCTGTACGATTCCCCCGTCATCCATGATTGCGATTCGGTTACCCAGCCGAAAGGCTTCATCCAGATCATGAGTAACAAAAATGATGGTTTTTTGCATACGATCCTGGATTTCCAGCAATTCGTCCTGCATTTGCCTGCGAATGATGGGATCCAGCGCACTGAAGGCTTCATCCATCAGCAGGATATCAGCATCTACTGCCAGCCCGCGAGCCAGGCCTACCCTTTGCTGCATACCACCAGAAAGTTCATCAGGATAGCTGTTCTCGTGCCCTTCCAATCCTACCAGTTTGATCACCTCTATCGCTTTTTTGGCTCTCGTTGGCTTGTCTACTGATTGAAGTTCCAGCCCAAACTCAACATTTTCCTGCACGGTGAGATGGGGCAGGATAGCAAAGTTCTGAAATACCATCCCACAGAAATGCTTGCGGCGAAAATTGCGCAATTCTTTCTTGTTTAGTTTGGTGATGTCGGTTCCGTCGATAATAATTTCTCCCTGGCTGGGCTCGTGCAAGCGGTTGAGCAATCGCTGAAGAGTAGATTTGCCGCTTCCTGAAAGCCCCATAAGTACAAATATTTCGCTCTTTTTCACCGAAAAAGACACATCATATACACCCACCTTCTGATTCAATTCACGAAGGATGTCATTTTTCGATTTGCCTTTTTTGAGTTCCCCAATCGCTTTTTCGGGGTTTTTACCAAATATCTTTGATAGATTCTTTACTATTATTTTATCTTCCATGATTGGTTTTATAGAGTACGGATTGTTACCGGTTGAAACTGCCGGTAAGGGGCAAAATGAAAATGCCTGTTGACTTTGGATAGAAACACTGCCGGAAAATTTGCCCCATTCCGGCAGTGTTTTTATTTTGTCAGGACGAACCTAAAGAGGCATCAGGCATGATTTTATTGCAGCCATGCATTCACTTTTTCAGGGTTTTCGGCTATCCACTGCCTGGCAGCGTCCATGGGTTCCATATCATCTTCAATGAGCATCATCACTTCTGCCATGTCATCGGGGGTCCAGTAGAAATTGTCCAGAAATGCAAATACTTCCGGGGCTTTTGTCTGGAGATTAGGATGCACAATGGTGGCAATGTGTTCTTCTTCGCCTAGTGATAATTTGGGATCCTCCAGGTATTTGAGGTCGAAGGCAGCAAACTTCCAGTGGGGTGTCCATCCGGTAACTACTATCCATTCTTCTCTCTCAATGGCGCGTTGCAAGGCAGCAGTCATTGCTGCATCAGAGCCGGAAACCAGGCGGAAATTGTCCAGTTCATAATCTTCCATTACTTTTTCACTGGCAGCCATAAGGCCTGCGCCCGGATCAATGCCTATGATTTGTTCGTTGAATTCTTCTGCATATTCATTGAGCTCATCAATGCTGTTTACAGGCACATACGAAGGCACCACCCATCCCAGGCGGGCACCCTCAAGATTTGGCCCCAGGTTGATAATATCATCAGCGGTTTGGTCGAGGTAAGCTTCGTGGGTCGTAGGCAGCCAGGCAGCTACGATGGCATCAAAGTCACCCCTGGCAACACCCATCCACATGGGGCCTGCATCTACAGCAGTAAGGGATACTTCTTCACCTAGTCTGTCTTCAATCACTGCTGCTACCACGTGGGTTGAAGCAATTTCAGAGTCCCATAAAACATATCCCAGTTTAATTTTTTCTGTTCGGGGTTCGCACGAGCTTATCATAAATAATACTCCTACCAATGCAAAACCTTTCAGCAGGTTTGAAATCGTTTTTTTTGTCATCATCATAATTGGTTTTTGAGGTTTGTGATAAAAATTTGTTGGGTGAGGTTTTTCCTGGCCGCTGGTGTACATAGCGTATTACACTTGAGGCTTCAAGAAAGCCATTTATATCCCAATCAAAAGAATTGTGTTGAAAAATATTTTTAAAACCGGGAATTAGAAATAATACCCGATATTTACATTGAAGCGCAGGTTCCAGTTTACATCTTCCAGCGGGAGCGGTTTTCCTTCAGCGTCCAGATGTCCTGCACCCAATCCGGTTCCGAAGTAATCCGTAAGCCAGGGATGGTTTTTACCCAGGGCAAAATCAACATAGGTATAAATGTTTCCTGCCGTAATCATAAATCCGGGCACAATCATGTAAGAATTCTGGAAATTAAAATCAGCATCCCCGGGAATTAAACTTCCATCTTTGGTCATCATGGAATAATCAAAATAGGGGAGGATGTTGCTGATGGGCCCCCATTGCACCGGTATGCTATAGGCTAAACCCGCAGTGATGAGTGAACCTCTTGCCGCAACTCCGTCGCCATAATAAGGGTCGCCATAAGCACCCATTTGCACGCGATTGAGGGTATTGCCCTCGTCGTCACGCGCTTTATAGTCGTAAGATGTATATTGCAGTTTGAGGTTGAAGCCGGAGAAATCAGAGTTCAGATGTACGGCCCATGCATTGCCATAGTCTGTTTCCTGCAACACTGAGTTGTAAAGCCCTTTAATCTGACCGGAAAATCCCAGTTGTGTACCGTCGAAAATTTCGTAGGCCGCACGCAGGTTAAACTGGTTCATCTCACGGATAGACGAGGTGGCTCCCGACTCCGATAGAACGCCGTCGGTGTCGGGTATCACATTGTAGGAATAAGTCCCCGCTCCGGGTCCTCCAAAGCTGGCGCTGCCATAAGCAGGCCCTGCAGGCTCTGCTTGCCTGAAATAAGCAAAGGAAATATCCAGCTTCTCTGAAGCAGCATAATTGAATTTGATCCCCATGTTATAGTCATCCTCCAGCCCTAAA
The DNA here is from genome assembly GCA_007131895.1 of Bacteroidales bacterium. Classification (GTDB taxonomy): domain Bacteria; phylum Bacteroidota; class Bacteroidia; order Bacteroidales; family UBA7960; genus SKVR01. The sequence continues at coordinate 6,825 of SLPR01000254.1, forward strand.
TAATAGGGCATGAGAAACCACCAGCTGTGGGAGTTGTAGGTAAGATTCCCAAAGGGAACCTGCGTGACCCCCAATTGCATTTCAAGGTCCTCGTTAAAGTTGTATCCCAGAAATCCATGGTGAATAAAATGGGTGTTGAAGGTGGGATAAAACCGGTACTCAAAATCGAGTACAACACCACTGTAGCGTGCTGCAACGTTAAGCCTCCAGGTGTCGAAAGTGGCATAAGTACTGGTGGGAGTACGGGCACTTTCATAATTCTGACTTACCACGTTGATGCGGAATGCACCGCCAATTCTCAGATAATCTTCATCTTCTGTCTCCTGTGCAAAAGAGGGTAAAGAGATGAAGCTTACACAAAGAAGAATAAATAGTTTTGTCAACAAATTTTTCGTAAAGATTCTCATAAATTTTAGGATTAATGAATACTATGAATAATTAAATGCTTGCGAACAAACATACTATGAACTTACCTGGGAGGAAATTATGGTAATTGTAATTGCACAGCCGCGGCTGTCAGCTAGCAGGTTCTTGCAACTTTTATGGTTTGGTTTCATACATGCAGCAGGCATACATGATGCATCTGATGTTTGTAAACAATAAAGATGTTGAAGAACTTTTACGAAGGCATGGCAGGTAGATGGTTCTCCGATAGTGAGGAGGTGAAAATCTGTATTTTTCTGCCCGTTTGCAATGCAAATATAAACATGTAAGGTTATATAGCACAATAAAACCGGTTTTTTTTTTGTAATCGTTTTTGTACATTTGTCTGAAAAACTATAAAAATTAAGAGCTTATAGTGATTTTTTATGGATAATATTTTATTATTTACAATATGAAAGATGCGAAGGAAAAAAAAGGAGCAGTGGCACCTAAAAAGAACAAGTACTTTGAAATAGATCCCTGGGTTTTCTGGCCCTCGTCTGTTTTGATCGTGTTTTTTATTGCTGTCACTCTGCTGGTGGGTGAGCCTATGGAGCGGGTTTTTGCCAGTATTCAGAACAATATTTCAGAGTTTGGAGGCTGGTTTTTCGTGTTGGCCGTAAATATTTTTCTGATTTTTTCTCTCTCCATTGCCTTCAGCAAGTTTGGGAATATCCGGCTGGGAGGACGAACGGCCAAGCCGGAGTTTAAAAAGATATCGTGGTTTGCCATGTTGTTCAGTGCCGGTATGGGAATCGGGATTTTATTCTGGAGTGTGGGTGAGCCGGTATTGCATTATGTCAATCCTCCTGCAGGGCCGGGAGAAACCGTCGAAGCTGCCCGCAAGTCCATGCAATTCACCTTTTTACACTGGGGTTTGCATGCATGGGGCATTTATGCTTTGGTGGGAATGTCGCTGGCTTTTTTTACTTTCAATAAGAAACTCCCGCTAACTATCAGTTCGGTTTTTCATCCTCTAATCGGCGATGGGATTCACGGCAAACTGGGTAAATCCATCAACGTATTGGCTGTAGTAGCCACACTCTTTGGTTTGGCCACATCACTGGGAATGGGAGTACAGCAGGTAAGTGCCGGTCTGAACCATTTGCTGGGTTGGCCCGACAATACCAATATGCAGGTTATTCTTATTGGTGTTATAACCCTGGCAGCTACCGGCTCAGTGGTGGCAGGGCTGAGCCATGGGGTAAAACGTTTGAGTCAGCTCAACATAATTATCGGAGCTTTTTTCTTGTTGTTTATGCTCATTGTGGGGCCTTCCCTGTTTATCTTCAGCTCGTTTGTGCAAAATATAGGAGGGTATCTGCAAAACTTTTTTGAGTTGAGTTTCTGGACAGAAACCTATACCCAGTCTGACTGGCAAAAAAGCTGGACTGTTTTTTACTGGGCCTGGTGGATCAGCTGGTCTCCTTTTGTGGGGATGTTTATTGCCCGTATTTCGCGCGGTCGCACCATTCGTGAGTTTATTCTTGGGGTGTTGATTGTACCCACCATTCTTACCTTTTTGTGGTTGTCGGCCTTTGGGGGTTCGGCACTTTTCCTGGAGCTTAATGGACTGGCCAATATAACGGATGCGGTGCAAAATAATGTGGCCACTTCACTCTTTGTTTTGCTGGACCAGTTTCCCATTGGTGCCTTTACTTCTGTTGTTGGAATTATCCTGGTGACCAGCTTCTTTATTACCTCTTCCGATTCCGGGTCGCTGGTGATTGACAGCCTCACAGCAGGAGGGAAGCTGGATGCTCCTGTTACGCAGAGAGTGTTCTGGGCCCTTACAGAAGGGGGTGTTGCTGCAGTACTGCTCATTGGTGGAGGACTGGGGGCTTTGCAAACAGCCGCGATCACTACCGGCCTGCCATTTACCATTATTTTGCTATTAATGGCATACAGCCTCACCAAAGGTCTTTCGCAGGAGCATTACAAACTGATGAGGTACGACTTGGAGAAGGAGCGGAAATCTTACCTGGATATCGTAACCGATGTTGTATCTAAAAGAGAAAAAAAATCCTAAAACGATAATGTTATGTTTAAACTTGATAAATTACTGATATGCCTTGATCTCACCGAAATGGATGAGTCATTGATTAGGTATGCCAATTTTATGGTGGAAACCTTCAGCCCCTCTTCTGTAACCTTTATTCATGTGATGGATACTTACGAAATACCGGAAGAAATAATAGGTACCATAACGGATAGTGACAGGCCTCTGAAAGATTTGCTGAAAGAGGAGATAGAGGAAAAAGTGCAGGAGCATTATCAACACGCAGACAAATTAAAGCCCACCGTAGTAATGGAAGAAGGGCTTACTGTGGAGAAAATTGTAAAGTACGCTCAGAAAAACAAAACAGACCTGGCCGTGATGGGCAAAAAGGTTGGATATATTGGTGAGGGAGGAGTGGTGAAGAAGATTATTGGTTTGATTCCATCATCGGTTTTACTCATCAGTGAAACATCTGCCTATCGGTTCACCAGGATTATGGTACGCACAAATTTTGCCAGTCCTTCTGTAGTGGCATTCCAGATGGCCAAATTCCTCCAGAATGTAACCGGAGCAAGTGTTGAATTTCACAATGTGTACAAACTTCCCTACAATTACTTCCCCGAACAAACAGCACAGGCAGCACAAAAACTAAAAGCACGATTGGAGCCCTATATGACAAAAAAGTATGAGAAATTTGTCGCAAAATACAAGTTGCCAACTGATATCCCTTTCAACTACACGGTAGATGTTAAAGGGGATGAAGCCCAGTCGTTGTATAATTATGCGGTAAGAAACCAGGTAGATCTGGTTATCACGGGTACGCGCCTCAAATCGCAACTGGCCAATATTATCATGGACAGTACTTCAGAAAAACTGGCCGGGGTTGAAAAGAATATTCCTGTTTTGATTGTAAAAGATGTGAAAGAATTTGTAGGCTTTTTCAAAGCATTATTCGAATAGTAAAAAGATACGTATATGAAAAGTAGTATGGTTAAATTACTGGTGTTTACGCTGTTGCTGGGAAGTTGTGTTTCTCCTTCCGACCGCGCCGTAAGTGAACAACGAGAGATAAAAATGCTTTATACCGACTGGTCGGAAAGCATAGCCATGACCTACCTCGCCTCCGTTTTGCTGGAAAGGGATATGGGGTTTAAGGTAACCACCCGCATGACAGATGTAGACGATATATTCAATACTATTGCTTCCGGCGAGGCGGATGTATTTCTGGATGTTTGGTTGCCTGCCACCCATAGTGAGTATATTGACCTTTATGGCGACAGAATCGAGCTATTAGGGTTGAATTATGAACCCGCACGTACCGGCCTGGTTGTTCCGGATTATATGGGTGTTGATAATATAGAGCAACTCAGGGAGTATTATCAGGGTCCAATTGTGGGCATAGACACTACCGCCGGCATTATGCGCGTGACCCGTGAAGCTCTTGATGTGTACAATCTTCCCAATGAGCTGCTGGGATTGTCGGAAGAGCAGATGACCGAAAGGTTGCGCACCGCAGTGCAACGCCAGGAAGATATCGTAATCACAGGATGGGAGCCCCATTGGATTTTCTTCCGGTATGATCTGCGGTTTCTGGAGGATCCGCAAATGATTTACATGGCTGAGGAGCAGATATACAGCATCGCCCGAACCGGCTTTGCTGAAGAGTTTGTCCATGTAATCACCTTCCTCAATAGAATGGTGCTGACCGAACGACAAATGAAGTCACTGCTTTTTGAAATGCACCTAAGTCCCGATCCGCTGGAGGGGGTGAAAAGATGGATTCAAAGCAACGAGTTTGTGGTCAACCAATGGACCCGGGGACTGGGACCTGAAAGGGAAAAGATTATGTAAAAACTGCTTGCTTTTAGTCCTGTCCATGGGCAGAACTAACGGTAAACAGATAAGTCCCGGTATGGCTCTGTCTAAAGCCGGATATTGCCGATAAAAAATAAAAGCAGGTACAACCCATTTCGTTGTAACTGCTTTTATTTTATGAACCCGAAGATAGAGTCGTTTTCAGCAGAATAGAAACTCTATAGGTTTCAGGCTCTTTGGCTTCTTAATTCCCTTTGATTTTAAGGACAATAAACTTCTCCAGTTCTACCACTATAAAAACCAGCAGACCTGCGGCTAAAGGATAAAGCCAATAGCTTGCATCAATTGCTGCTGAATCAAAAGTCCTGTTCATAAAGGGAACATAAACAAACAAAAGCTGGAAACCAATGAGAACACCCACAGCTATAAATGCTTTAATATTGCTAAAGAATCCTTTACCGATAGTGGGGTTTTTGATTTTTCTGCAGTTGAAAAGGTAGAATAACTGGCCGGCTACCAGGGTGTTAACAGCAATGGTCTGAGCGATTTCTATACTTACATCGAGAGATTGCATGTATCTGAATATACCCATGGTCATGCCAGCAATAAGAAGAGAAACAAAAACGATTCGCCAGATGAATAATTTGCCAAGGATAGGCTCGTCTGCTTTGCGTGGGGGGCGCTCCATCACTGTCTCTTCCATGGGCTCAAAAGATAGAGCCAGCCCGAGGGTAACCGCTGTCACCATATTTATCCATAATATCTGAGCCGGTGCAATGGGCATAGTGATGCCCAGCAATATAGCCACCATTAGCACCAGGGATTCAGCACCATTGGTGGGCAGGAGAAATAAGATGGTTTTTCGGATATTGTCGTAAACGGTTCTTCCTTCTTCAATGGCGTTTACGATAGAAGCAAAGTTATCATCGGCCAGTACCATTTCCGATGCATCTTTACTGACTTCCGATCCCTTTATTCCCATTGCGATTCCGATATTGGCTTTTTTCAATGCCGGGGCATCATTTACACCATCACCGGTCATGGCAGTAAGTTTGTCGTTGGCTTGAAGAGCAGTAACAAGACGAAGTTTGTGCTCGGGGCTCGTGCGCGCATATACATCGTATTCTTTGCCTATCTGCTGCATTTTTTCGTCGCTCATCTCCTCCAGCTCTTTGCCGGTCATGACCTTTTCGCCATCTCCAATGCCTATTTCTTTGCCTATGGCTTTAGCCGTTATGGCATGATCTCCGGTAATCATCTTCACTTCCACCCCGGCTTCTTTACATTCTTTTACAGCATCTATCACTTCCTGTCGCGGGGGATCGATAATTCCTATTACACCCAGAAATACCTGGTTTTTTTCCACTTCCTCTTTTTCCAACTCAGAGCGGTTTTTATCTGCCTTTCGAAAGGCTGCTGCCAGCATTCTTTGTCCATCGGCTGCTACCTCTTCCATTTTCTCTTCCCAGAAATCTTTGTCGATGTCCTGTTCTTCCCCTCCGGCATATTGTTTATCGCACATCTCAAGCAATCTTTCTGGAGCTCCGGTCATAAATATGAAAACTTCATCTTCTACTTTGTTGAGTGTAGCCATGTATTTGTGCTCAGATTCAAATGGAATCTGATCGATACGCTCAGGTTTAAAATCTTTTAAACCAGCCTTGTAGCTCAGGGTGAGGAGAGCTCCTTCGGTTGGAGTGCCGCTAAGTTTCCATTCATCGTCTTCCTCCTTGTTTATTTCAGCATTGTTACAGGTTCGGATGGCTTGCAGCAATTTCAGCAGTACCTTATCCTCTTTGGGATCAATCTCTTCGTCATCCATGAGAATTTTTCCTTCCGGTTCATAACCTGACCCTTCCACCTTATATTGCTTCTCAGCTGTCACAATGGTTTTGGCAGTCATCTCGTTGCGTGTGAGGGTGCCGGTTTTATCAGAACAGATCACATTTACTGCCCCTAAGGTTTCAACCGAGGGTAAGCGGCGAATAATGGCATTTCGCTTTGCCATGCGCTGCACTCCAATGGCCAGGGTAATGGTCATAATGGCTGGCAAGCCTGAGGGGATTGCAGCTACAATCAGAGCAATGGCTGCCATAAAAAGTTCAGTGATATCATATTCTACAACAAAGTAACCATAAGCAAAAAATGCTGCGGTAATTCCAAGAATTACCAATGATAACCATTTGCCAAACTTGTCAATTTTCTGTAGCAAAGGGGTGGTGATGTCTTCTACCTCTGAAATCATCTTATTGATTTTGCCGATTTCAGAATCAGATCCTATTGCTACGACAACCCCTGTGGCCTTGCCATATGTTACTATTGTACCCGAAAAGGCCATTGAGGATTGATCTCCTATAATGGCATCTTCTTCTGCCGGTTCCGTTGATTTCTTAACTGCTGTGGACTCTCCCGTAAGCGGAGACTCTTCCACCTGGAAGTCTTTGGATTTGAATAAACGGATGTCTGCCGGTATTTTATCCCCTGATTTTAAAACCACCACATCTCCCGGAACAAGGTCTTCGGCGTCAATCGTTTTTTTCTCTCCATCTCTCAATACTTCTGCTTCAAGAGAAAGCATTTCCCGGATGTCTTCCAGTGCCTTTTCCGCTTTGCCTTCCTGGATAAAGCCAATCACAGCATTGATGATGACTACTGCAAGGATTATCCACATGTCGGTATAGTGTTCGATCAAAGCCGTGATGATAGCTGCTGCAAGGAGCAAATAGATGAGTACATTCTGAAACTGCATCAACAGGCGCTTCCACCAGGGCCGCTTTTTCCCTTTGGGCAGCTCGTTTTTGCCATATTTCTCCTGCCGTTTTCCAACTTCTTCTTTGTTAAGGCCCTCATCTTTGCTGGTGTTGAATTCTTTCACCACCTCTTCTGCTTCCATGGAATGCCATTTGGTCTTCTTGTTGTCTTTCGCCATACAAATGATATTTTTAAGGTTTTCAGTAAATAGAGGTAAAATGCTAATTTAAGTAAATTAATGCTTTACTGAGCAATGAAATTTGTTGTTTTTGTTTATTTCACAAAGATAAGAAGTCCTAAAAAAAGGGGCATGACAGCTGGTCATACCCCCACATTTGTATTTTTATTCATCCAGGTAACCCTGCCCTTTGAATACTATCTATCGTTGAAAGAAGCTATTTCTTTTCAAGAAATAGCTTTATTGTGTTGACTTTCCGTAATTCTTATATAAGTCAAACTTTCAAACGAGAATATAGAAAATATTAGCTTGCGTACCCTTTAATTTTAAGAATGATAAATTTCTCCAGTTCTACCACGATAAATACCACTAAGCCGGCGGCCAGAGGGTAGAGCCAATATCCTGCTTCAATGGCTTCTGTTCCGAAAAGCGTATTCATAAATGGGACATACACAAAAAGCAGTTGCAGAACTATCAGCCCTGCAGCCGCAATAAAAGCGTATTTATTGGCGAAGAATCCTTTGCCTATACTGAGTTCTTTTATTTTGCGGCAATTGAACAGATAAAACAATTGTCCTGCCACTAACGTGTTCACTGCAACCGTGCGTGCAAATTCCACACTTACATCCAGCGATTGCATGTATTTAAACATGGCCAGGGTCATGCCTCCAATAAGAACAGATACAAAAGCAATGCGCCAGATAAAAATTTTGCCCAGGATGGATTCTCCCGGTTTTCGTGGAGGTAGCGTCATTACCTTATCTTCCATGGGTTCAAAGGACAGGGCCAGCGCCAGGGTAACGGCTGTCACCATGTTTACCCATAGAATCTGTGCAGGGGTAATGGGCATGATGATACCAAGCAAAATGGCCGACATCAGCACCAGGGCTTCTGCGCCATTGGTGGGGAGGATAAACAGAAGTGCTTTGCGGATATTGTCGTAAACGGTACGACCTTCCTCAATGGCATTTACAATGGAGGCGAAATTATCATCGGCCAGCACCATTTCGGAAGCATCCTTGGTTACTTCGGTACCTTTGATGCCCATGGCAATGCCGATATTGGCTTTCTTCAGTGCCGGAGCATCATTTACTCCGTCGCCGGTCATGGCTGCAAGCTTTCCGTTTTCCTGCAGTGCTGTAACCAATCTTAGTTTGTGCTCGGGGCTGGTACGTGCATAAATGTCGTATTCGCTGACAATTTTACGCATTTCTTCGTCGCTCATCTCTTCCAGTTCCTTGCCGGTCATGGCTTTCTCTCCATCGCCAATGCCCAGCTCCTTGCCAATAGCTTTGGCGGTAATAGCATGGTCGCCGGTAATCATTTTCACTTCTACACCGGCTTCCTTGCATTCCTTGATGGCTTCCACCACTTCGCTGCGGGGTGGGTCAATGATGCCTATTATACCCAGGAAGGTTTTGCTTTTTTCCAGGTATTCTTTATCTATTTCGGTGCGGCTGCTGTCGGTTTTTTTAAAAGCAGCGCCCAGCATGCGTTGTCCGCCTGCCGCCACTTCTTCCATTTTTTTCTCCCAGTATGCCTTGTCCAGATCTGCTTCTCCTTCGGCAGTATATTGCTTGTTGCACATATCCATAACCCTCTCCGGTGCACCTGTCATGAATACGTACACTTCATCTTCCACCTTGTTGAGGGTGGCCATGTACTTATGGTCGGATTCAAAGGGGATATTGTCAATACGTTCGGGTTTGAAATCCTTTAATCCTGCTTTATAGCTCAGGGTAAGCAAGGCCCCTTCGGTGGGTGTGCCGCTGAGCTTCCATATGCCATCTTCTCCCTCACTGATTTCCGAGTTGTTGCTCGTGCGGATGGTTTGCAGCAATTGATAAAGTACTTTGTCTTCTTTGACGTCAACTTCTTTGTCGTCCAGAAGAATTTTCCCTTCCGGTTCGTAACCTGTTCCTTCCACCTTGTATTGCTTTTCTGCTGTAACGATGGTTTTGGCGGTCATTTCGTTGCGTGTAAGGGTACCTGTTTTGTCCGAACAGATTACATTTACTGCACCTAATGTTTCTACCGAGGGCAAACGACGAATGATAGCATTTCGGGCTGCCATACGCTGCACTCCCATGGCCAGGGTGATGGTCATAATAGCCGGCAACCCCTCAGGAATGGAGGCCACTATCAGCCCGATTGCTGCAAGGAAAAGTTCGTTTAGCTCATAATCTCCAAAGAAATAACCATAAGCGAAAAATGCTGAGGTAACTGCAAGGATTATTACGGATAACCATTTTCCGAATTTTTCTATTTGTTGCAGCAGAGGAGTGGTTATTTTCTCTACTTCAGAAATCATCGTGTTGATTTTTCCCAGCTCTGTATCACTGCCAGTAGCCACAACTACACCTGTTGCTTTGCCATAGGTAACTGCCGTGCCCGAAAAAGCCATTGAAAGCTGATCGCCAATGGTGGCATCCGCACTAACGGCATCAGCCGATTTTTCCACAGCAGTGGATTCACCCGTCAGGGGAGATTCCTCCACCCGCAAATCCTTGGATTTGAAGAGTCGGATGTCGGCAGGTATTTTGTCTCCCGATTTCAAGAAGACAATATCTCCGGGAACCAATTCCTCGGCTTCGATGGTTGCTTTCTCTCCATCCCTGATTACCACTGCTTCAAGAGAGAGCATATTGCGAATCCCTTCCAGTGCTTTTTCGGCTTTTCCTTCCTGGATAAAGCCAATGAGCGCATTGATGATTACAACGGCCAGAATTACCCAGGTATCAACCCAGTGATCCATCAGGGCTGTTATCACCGCTGCGGCCATCAGCACATATATCAATACATTGTGAAACTGGAGCATCAATCGAACTAACCAGCTTTGCTTCTTTCCTTTGGGCAGCTCGTTTCTGCCATGTTCCTCCAGCCTCTTGCTCACTTCATCCTTGTTCAGACCCTCAGATTCACGGGTGTCGAACGCTTTTATCACCTCTTCTGCTTCAATGGAATGCCAGCGGGCTTTCTTTTTTTCCTTTTCTTCTGCCATATTCTATTTTGTTTTAACTGTTAAGTTGCATCATTTGTAATGACGGAATGCTAATTTAATGAATTAATTGCTTTGACAAGCATGGCAATACTGTGTTTTGTATTATTTTACAATGCCAGGGAGATGCAAAAAAAGAGTGAGGGCATGACCTAAGACCATGCCCTCACTTTTTCCCTGTCCGGGTATGACTAATGTTCATACAAAGACTAATGCGATATTTTAAGATTCTGCCTGATCCATCCGTCATGCCCGGACTAAACCGGTTATTGTCGCTCGTCCGGGTATGACTATTCTCCATACAGAACCAAATACGATGTTCAGCACTTCAGCCTATCCCACCAGTCATGCCCGGACTAAAACAAAGAGGTTTAGTTCCGCGCAATAGAAAGCATTACCTTCTTACCTTTGATGGTATTTTTGTTCATGCCCTTGAGTACTTTTCTTACCTGGGCTTCGGAGATTTCAAAATAACTGAAATGGTCAAACATATCAATCACGCCGATTTGGTTGCCAGGGATTTTGCATTCGCCTGTGATGGCACCCACAATGTCACCGGGTTTGATTTTGTCTTTCTTACCCAAACCAAGATGCATCCTGATTTTGGGACCATTGTCTGATTCATATCCTCTTTTGCCACCGCCATTGCGTTCGGGTCTGTCGGGTCTTTCAGGTCTTTCTTTTCTCTCTGCTCTTGGTTTCTCCTGGAAGGGTTTTGGTTCTTTCAGGCTGATTCCTTTTTCATCCAGCACCTTTTTTAGCAGGCAAGCTGCCAGCAGATGGGGTTCAAACCCTTTCTCGTACATATCCTGCAGCACTTTTTCGTAGTCCTTGAGGTTGTTTTCAGTGGCAATGGTCATCAGAGAGCTTTCCAGTCGTGTAAGGTTCGATTGCATCAGTTCCTGGTAGGAGGGGAGATTGCCCTTCATGATTTTCATCTTGATAAAACGTTCCAGTTCGAAGATTTTGCGGTCGTCTTTGCGGGATTCGGCAAAGCTGAATGCACGTCCGGTTTTCCCGGCACGGCCCGTGCGACCAATGCGGTGCACATAATATTCATTGTCGTGGGGCAGATCAAAATTGAATACTGCATCTACGTTGTTTACGTCCAGTCCACGTGCTGCCACATCGGTGGCAACCAGCACATTGATTTCTGCATTCTTAAATCTTCCCAGTACCTGGTTTCTCATGCCCTGGCTCAAATCGCCGTGCAATGCATCTGCCTTAATGCCTGCCTTGCGCAGCTCTTCGGTAACACTGTCGGTTCTGGCCTTGGTATTGCAGAATACCAGTGATAATCTCAGTTCGTACAATTGTATCAGATCCGAAATGAGGCGGTTCTTTTTGCCACCGCGGGTTTCAAAATAAATCTGTTCAATGGTAGAGGCCGTAACATTCTGATCGGCCACTTTGATAATTTTTGGGTTGTGGAGAAATTTCCTGCTGATATCCAGTATGGGTTTCGACATGGTGGCCGAAAACATTACCGTTTGTTTGTCAGAAGGAGTTCCTTCAAGAATGGTTTCCATATCTTCACGGAAGCCCATGTTGAGCATTTCGTCGGCTTCGTCCATAACAGCCACCTTCAGTCCGGTGATGTTCAGACTTCCTCTTCTGAGGTGGTCCATGATACGTCCGGGAGTTCCTACAACGATTTGTGAACCGTCTTTCAGTCCTCGCATCTGGCGCGACATTGAGTCACCTCCATAGATGGAAAGCACTTTGATGCCTCTTTTGTAGGCCGACATTTTGGATAATTCGTCTGCAATCTGCACGCAAAGCTCGCGTGTGGGGCAGAGGATAAGGGCCTGAACGCGCCTGTCGTTCAAGTCAATTTTCTCAAGGATAGGCAAACCAAAAGCCGCCGTTTTACCGGTGCCTGTCTGGGCCTGCCCCACCATATCGTGTCCTTCCAGCATAACCGGAATGGATTGTTCCTGGATAGGGGTGGGCGTTTCATAGCCCATTTCTGTAATGCCTCTCAATACTTCTTCGCTGAGAAATAGATCGGTGAATGTGTTTTCTAAAGTAGTAATCATAATTGTAATTTGGATGCCAGGCACGCGGATTTCATCCCAGACCATGCCATGGCTGTTGATTTGAATATTAATAAAATGGGTTAAAGACGGGTTGAGGTGTTCGGGTCAGATACGAAATCGATCTTAAGAAAAAGCCGTCTTGTGAAATAGTTAAAAGGAAAGATAATCTTTGCATCTTTCACGGTTTGTTGATGGGTAGTGGTCTACCTCGTATTTAAGCATAAAAACAATCATTAGATAATAAGTCGCATCCGGCTTTACCCTAATATGTTTTTATACACAACAAGCCTGACGCAAAAGCGGTGCAAAGGTACGATAATATTTGAATTGAGAAATGTTTATTGTAAAATAGTTTTGTGGGGGAGGGTAAGGGGTTGTAGGTTAGGGGTCTTAGCATCGGTTGGTCCCTGAGCCTGTCGAAGGGACGGGTAGTGCATGCGTGGTTTCGAAATGCTCAACCACCAGAGCGTCTGTCCCTGAGCAGTTCGACATGCTCACTGTAGCACCTGTCGAAGGGATATATTTTGCAGTGGTGGTTTCGACAAGCTCAACCACCGGGGAGGGTGGTCCCTGAGCTTGTCGAAGGGCGCTGTCAACCCATCCCTCACCTTGCCCCAAGTAATTTCGCAGCGCCCCTAATACTTGGTGACCGCTGTTTCTATCGACATGCCGGGCCGCTGGCCCTGGGTGCAATGTCCTGAGGTTGCCAGCACAACATCGGGCCTGAGCCTCAGTCAACAATCTTCAATCCCATTCCCCAGTCCCTATTCCCAAATCCCCTAATCCGATAATCCAATAATCGACCAATCCTACAATAATTAAAAAAACACCCAATGCAAAACAAATCCGTGCTGTTGGTTGTACTCCAGGGCGGGGGCGGGGAATTTGATGAAATTGAGGGTGGTGAGTACCTGGTGCAGGGTATGGGAGCGGGTGGGGATGCGCGAAAAATCGATGTCGGGTGAAAGATAAAGCTGGCGGTAGCGGTGGAAGTGTGGGATTGGGTTTCCATTATACTCTGTGGGGTTGTCATAGCTTCCCAGCATTCCTGTTGCGCTATATCCTATTGCAATGTTGAGCCAGGGAGGGAAAAAGTCGCTGTGGGTAAGCGATTGCAGGTTAAACGAAACCCATGCGTTGATGCCATTGTAATCTTTGATAAAATTTTCTCCCAGGTTGTGGCCCAGCAAGTCGGGGCGGTATTGCGACAAACCACTATAGGTATAGGAATATTTCCAGGTTATTTTCTGTTCTTCCCAGATGATTTGCTGGGTGTAAAACCATAAGGAACCGATGGTATTGGCAGCGAGATCTGACCAGGATGCGCCCCAATGTTCCGAAAATCCATCCAGAATTTCAATGGTGGTAAGAAAGAGACTTCCTGAAATGCTCCCCCATAAAGCTGCCTGGTTGTTGTTGAGCCCTGTCCACCGGAAAGTGTTATGACTTATGCGGCTGAAATGATAGGTTGACATGATGTGTCCTGCTTTGTCCATTTGTTTCCAGGAGGCCAGGTCGTTGTAGAATCCGAACGATGACCGGGAATGGTCGCTGTACCACATGTGATTAAGAACCATCAGGGTGCCGGTATATCCTGCCACATGGGCAGAACCCACCAGCCAGAGGCGGCGGGAGTCCACAGGGCTCTCTTCCCCGTTTGGGGTTTCGGGATGGTATTGGGTTGTGACAGGATTGAAAGAATCTGGAGCGGGATTTTCCGCGGTGAGTCGGCAGGGAAGCAGTATGCACAATATTGGCAGCATAACCCGTAACAAAGCAATGGAAAGATTTACTGCAGGTATTTTTCGTGCCATAAGCAGGTTTGTAAATTTGATTGTCTCATTCATGCGCAAGCGGCAACTGCTCCTGTCATATTCCTGTGCTGCATTTTTCGGGGTTGCTACCTGGTTGGAGAAAACCGGGTTCAGGGCCATTGCAATGGTTGCAAAACCGTTATCCCGGCTTTACCGGCAAGGGATTATCCTGTTTTGTCATGATGGTATCATACCCAATCTGCAGTATCTCCAGTGCTTTTTCACGGGTAGAGGATTCGGCGTAGGTGCGCAACACGGGTTCTGTTCCCGAGGGACGGATCATCAGCCATTCGTGATCGTTGAAGTAATATTTGAAGCCATCGAGGGTTTCTATCCGTTCTACGGTGTAAGGTCCAAAGGTTTCGTAAACACCATTTTCGCAGTTTACTACGATGCGGTCTTTGTCTTCCTGAGCAAGTTTCAGGTCGCTGCGTTCGAAAGCAAAGGCACCGGTAATGTCATATATTTCCTGAATAAGTTCCCGGAGGGATTTTCCGGTTTTTACCATGGCTTCCCAGATGAGCAGACCGTTATAGATTCCGTCGCGCTCGGGTATGTGTCCGGTAACGGCAATGCCGCCCGATTCTTCTCCTCCCATGAGGATGTCTTCTTTGAGCATGAGTCCGCAAATGTGTTTGAAGCCGATTTGTACAATTTCCAGCGGAAGGTTGTAGGCTTCGCAGAGTTTTCCGATTTTTACCGTGGAAGAAAATCCGGTGGCCACTTTGCCGGTGAGGTTTTTATATTTGTGCAGGTAATGGATCAGAAGCAACATAGTGTGGTGCGAATCCACGTAGTTGCCCTCATGGTCAAATAAGGCGATGCGGTCGGCATCGCCATCCACGGCAAGGCCGCAATCAATATTTTCGGATAGTTTTATTACTTCAGCGAATTCCTGCAGGTTTCTCAGCAGGGGCTCGGGTGGTATGCCATCAAAGAGGGGTTGTCGCTGGCAATGCAAAAGTGTAATGTCGGGGAAGAGTCTGCGCATCACGTCTTGTCCGCTGCCATACATGGCATCGAAGGCAAACTCCAGTTCAGAGTTGCGGATGGCATCCAGGTCAAACTTCTCTTCCAGGTAGCTGCAATAATAAGTTTCCAGGTCAACCATTTCTACAACGTTGCTTTCCAGCAAATTCTCAAAATGGATGGCATCCAGATCGTGGGGGTTGGTATCGGGAATCAGCTCTTCTACTTCTCTGATTTGTTCTTCCATCAGGGGGCCACCATAGCTTCCCTTAAGCTTGTATCCGTTGTATTCGGGTGGGTTGTGGCTTGCGGTGATCACAATTCCCAGGTCGGCTTTGTAGTGCAGCGGGCCCATGGATATCATCGGGGTAGATGCAATGGTGTCGGACATGTAAACCTTGATGTTGTTGGCTGCCATCACTTTGGCCACCACCTGGGTAAACATTTCACCTCCAAAGCGGCAATCATGCCCCAACACCACCGATGGTTTTTCATTTCTTTCCAGCAGCCAGTTGGCCGTTCCCTGCGCCACACGGGCCACATTGTCAAAGGTATAATCTTTTGCTATTACCGCCCTCCATCCGTCGGTTCCGAATTTTATCTTCATTATTGCTTTGTTTTGAGTTATGAATGGGTGATTATCTCATGATTTGTCTTTGATTCAGGGCATTCTGGTATCTGCGGGCATTGGTCAGGTGCTGGCTGTAGGTGCGTGCAAAGGCATGGTATCCTGAGAAATCGTCTTTGGCGCAGAAGAACAGGTACTCATGACTTTCATAATTAAGCACACCATCAATAACGCGTTGTTCAGGCAGGGCAATAGGTCCCGGAGGAAGTCCTGCATATTTGTAGGTATTGTAGGGCGAATCCATTTCCAGGTGGCGGTTCAACACACGGCGAATGGAATAATCTCCCACAGCAAAAATAACGGTGGGGTCGGCCTGCAGGCGCATGTTTCGTTTCAGTCGGTTGATGTAAACACCTGCTACGCGGGGCAATTCGTCGGGGCGGCTGGTTTCCAGCTGTACTATGGAGGCAAGGGTACCCACCTCTGCGGGAGTAAGGTTGATTCGCTGTGCCTTTGCCAGGCGTTGCTCATTCCAGAAAGCGCTGTATTCGCGGTGCATACGGGAGATCAATTGTTCGGCAGAAGTGTTCCAGAAAAACTCGTAGGTGTTGGGGATGAAGAGCAGCTTGGAGGTTTCGGGGTTCATGTTGAATTGCTCAAGGTATACATGATCATTGAGCAAACTGATGATGGAGAGCGAATCGGCCTCAATCTGGCGTGCAATGTTTCCGGCAAGCTGTTCTTTGAGTCTGATATTGTTAAACGTAAGCATTACCGGATCCTGCTGTCCTGAGCGCAGAATATTGATCAGCTCATTGTTGCCCATATCTTCATGGATAAGGTAGCGGCCCGGACGTATATTGTTGCGGTAGTTTTTCTTTTCTGCCAGCCATTCAAAAGTATTGGTATTGATGATCATGCCTTTTTCATATAGAATGGCCTTCACATCGTTGAAGTTGCTGCCTGTGGGGATAAAAATGTGGGTGGTTTTGCGTTCTCCCAGGAAGATATTGGGCTGGTAAATGGCATGATACAAGCGCCATGCAGCGATGCCTCCGCTGACAATAACAATGATGAATATGGATACCAGAACCTTTAACCAAAAAGGGGTGCTTTTACTCTTTTTTCTTCTTTTTTTTGCCATGTGTTATTGAGAAATATTTCCGTAAAGATGACGGGTACAAACAACTGTAAACAATTTTGGGATCAGAAAAGCAGTTGGAAAAAATACTCATCCAGCCATTGATCTTCAGACAAAAGCCATTCTTTTTTGCAGCCTGCTTCTGTAAAGCCTTTCTTCTTAAACAGTTCTATGCTTTGTTTATTGTTGGCAGCAATGTTGCAAAAGAGCTGGTGAAGTGAAAGGATATTTTTTGCATAATTAATAACAATGTCGAGTGTTTCTGCAGCATACCCTTTTTTTCTGTGTTCTTTTGTTATAAGAATTCCTACCCCGGCTCTTCTGTTTTTGGGGTCAAATTCAAAAAGGTCTACACAACCGATGGTTTCTCCTTTCTTATTGTTAATCACCAGCCTGAGCTGTTTCTCGGTGTATATATCAGAGTGAGAGTTGATAATGTATTGCTCGAGGTAGAATCTTGAAAAGGGAGTTTGTGTATTGCTGTATATCCATGTTTCCGGATCATTTTCCCATTCATACATGACGTCGATGTCCGACGGCTCCATAGCCCTGAGCTTTAGCGTTTTTCCGTTTAGAGGTTGCATATTTTGGGTTTTTAGCGTTTAGGGGTGCAACTACATTTGCATTCTAAATTGTAAAAATAATCATACTTTTGAAAAGATTGCCCTTTTCATATGTCAATATCACCATGGAAAACTTTTGTAGCCGGGCCATGCAGGTAAATGCTTGTGTAAAATCCAGGTTTTTTGTTTTCAAAGGTAACCTGCATGTCGCCCCCCCGGGCTCTTAATTCATAATGATGATTGCCGGATTGGTTGTTTCTGTAGTGCAGGGCAATGGCAGTGGCTGCAATACCGGTTCCGCAGGCAAGTGTTTCTTCTTCCACTCCTCTTTCGTAAGTGCGCACGTGGATGGTATTGTCAACGATTTCTGCGATGTTAAAATTGACTCCATCTGTGCCAAATACAGGGTTATTGCGCCAGGTTTTCCCAAGAGTATCCAGGTCGATGTTTTGGATGTCTGTTTTGAAAACAACAAAATGAGGAGACCCGGTGTCGAGTACAAACCCTCCCTCAAATGTTTGGATGTCCGATACATCTTTCATTTCAAGTGAAACAAGCTGATTGTTTGCTTCAGCATTGATGATTTGTGCATGGTGGGGTCCATCCACAGCAAGGAACAATGCTTTGGTGCTGATAATCCCCTGATGAGCAGCAAAAGCCACCAGGCACCGGCCACCATTACCGCACATGGTTCCTTCAAGACCATCAGAATTATAGTAAACCATTTGAAAATCATACCCGGGCTGATTCTTCAGAAGCATAAGACCATCAGCACCTATTCCGAACCTTCTGTCACATAGAGAGGCAATAAGTTTGTTTTTATCCTTTCGCGAAGATACAGGTGAAGTTTCGCGTTCGTCAATGATGATAAAGTCATTTCCGGCTCCCTGGTATTTATAAAATGATAGTGTCATATGGTATTTAGATTGGGATTATATCTGCATTAAAAACGGGAAAAACAAAATGTAACAAAACTGAACAGCAACTCATTTTAGAAAGATTGATAATCAGGGAAGAACAAAGGTTCAGTAATTGGAGTCAGGGGTTTAAAAGAAGTGGAAAACTCAAGAGGATACAATTCGTTGAAATATTTCATGTAGATTTTTTTATTATGCTTTGTCAGTGTAACCATATCAAAGGATCGAATGCCATAAAGAACAATTTTGTTTTTCCCCATTTTGTATCCGGTAGAGTTAAATGGAGACTCCCAGAATTCAACAACGTATATGTCCTCATTGCTGCCCGGGTTGATATTTCCAATAAGTGAATCCAGCTTTCTTACCGATGGAGAAACATTATTTCTGGTTTTCCGGATTGCAATGGTTTTGGAATATAAGAACCTATCCTGAGCAATCAGGTTGCTGAGGGGAGAGGCAGAGGGTAAAGCGGGCCTGATGTTGTGGTAAGGTGGGGTATGGGTGTTTTCCGGATTATTCTCTACTACCAGAATGCTATCAGAGTGTTCAATATGAATCCCATGGTCGGAAAACAGGTTGATAACCCTGTCCAGTGCTTCGGCAATAAGTCTGTCATTTTGTCGGTTGTTATGCCAGTACACAACAGATGTGCCCAGAAAAAAGCCAACCAACAAGCCAGCAAACAGATGAAAAGCGCTAAATTCTTTTCGTGACTTATTTTTCATGGGCAGTCATAAATAGAGTAAGGTAAAAATTGATGGTTTTTGCACCAAA
This sequence comes from Bacteroidales bacterium, assembly GCA_007131895.1. GTDB lineage: Bacteria > Bacteroidota > Bacteroidia > Bacteroidales > UBA7960 > SKVR01. The sequence continues at coordinate 25,774 of SLPR01000254.1, forward strand.
CAAAAATACAAAAAAGAGCGATAAGGACGGATATACATGCAGTTGTTGTGTTTAGATAGCAAAAGAGTTAACCAAATTTAACCAAGGGCTGGTACTGAAAAGGTTAGTATCTCGTTTTTTAACAAATTGCTTATGATTAATTAATATAAGAATGAACAAAATGCCTGAAAAAGGGTACATCTTTTGTAAAAACTTTTGCGCTTACAGCAGAATATACAATGAAAGAAATCGTAAATATTGACCATTAAATTAAATTATTATGAAAAAAGTATTTTCATTTCTACTGATTGCAGTTTTAGGAGGTTTTTCGGCGTTGATGATACAAAGATATATCTTGCCAGCTCCTGCTACTTATACGCAAACAAGTAGTCAGTTCAGCCAGGACAAAGGCTGGAGTGCCCCCTCATTGTTTACCGGGTTGTTGTCCAATGTTCCCAAGACTTTGCCTGATTTTACGGTAGTAGCAGAGATGACTGTCAATACCGTAGTGCATATCAGGGCTGAGTTTGAAAGGCCCAGCAGTATTTATGATGAGTTTTTTGGTGGAAGCGACATGTTTCGCGAATTTTTCGGACCCCGCCAGCGGCGCGCACCCGAACGAAGGGTTCAGGGTAGCGGTAGCGGCGTTATTCTCAGCAGCGACGGTTATGTTATTACCAATAATCATGTGGTACAGGATGCGGTGCAGATAGAAGTCTCTCTGAACGATAATCGTGTTTTTGAAGCCACCGTGGTAGGGCTGGATCCTACAACTGATTTGGCCCTATTGAAAATTGATGGGGACGATCTTCCCTACGCAGTGTTTGGAGATTCGGATGATGTGAAAGTGGGGGAGTGGGTACTGGCAGTTGGCAATCCATTTAACCTGACTTCTACCGTAACCGCGGGTATCGTAAGTGCAACCGGCAGAAATATCAATATACTGGGTGGCGGTACTGCCATCGAATCTTTTATTCAGACCGATGCTGCGGTAAACCGTGGTAACAGTGGTGGTGCGCTGGTAAATACCAACGGAGAACTTATTGGAATCAATGCTGCCATTGCTTCTACTACCGGTTCCTTTGCGGGTTACTCCTTTGCTATTCCTGCCAACATCGCCAAAAAAGTAACCATGGACCTGATGGAGCACGGAGAAGTGCAGCGTGGTTTCCTGGGAATTAATATTGATGATGTAACACCTGCCCGGGTAAGAGAAAAGAAACTAAAGGTAAACAGAGGCGTGTATGTTGCGGGGGTTAACGAAAACACTGCAGGAGAAGAAGCAGGACTTAAGCAGGGAGATGTAATCACAGCTATAGATGGCAGAACCATCAATACTACATCAGATTTGCTTGAGACTATTGGAAGAAAACGACCCGGCGACGAAGTTAGTGTAACCTGGAACCGCGATGGTCGTACAATGGAAGGAAAGACCGTTCTTAGAAATATTCATGGCGACACATCCATTGTTCAAAGAGGCGAAAGAGATGTAATTGAAGCCCTGGGCGCTACCCTGGAAAATGTTGAAGCGCGGGATTTGCGCCGTTTGCGTATAGAAAGCGGTGTAAGGGTTGCATCTCTGAATAGTGGTAAACTTGCCGATTCCGGTATCAGAGAGGGATTTATCATTACCCACGTAGATCGCAAACCGGTGAGCTCTGCCAGAGAACTGGTAGCTGAATTAAGTGGTAAAAGTGGTGGAATTCTGATCGGAGGGGTTTATCCCAACGGCACACGTGCCTACTATGGTGTAGGGCTCTGACAAGCTTAATACAGTATAGCCATGCCTTTGGAATACTGCCCGTGCAGTGAACCAAAGGCATGTTTTTATTGTTTTAATTTAAAGTAAATTTTAGATTACTGTTTTGCTTATTTTTTGTACCTTTGAGAGTTTTTTCGCTGTTAAAAAACAGCACATTTCCACTACCCCTATTCTCTATAAATTTTAATTCGTATTATGAGACAATTAAAGATTTCAAAATCTATTACCAATCGGGATACTGCTTCGTTGGATAAGTATCTTCAGGAAATAGGTAAAGTGCCCCTCATTACTGCAGAAGAAGAGGTGCAGCTTGCACAACGCATAAAGCAGGGAGACCAGGCCGCACTGGAAAAATTAACCAAGGCCAACCTCCGCTTTGTAGTCTCTGTGGCAAAGCAGTACCAAAACCAGGGGTTAAGCTTACCTGACCTGATCAACGAAGGGAATCTGGGCTTGATTAAAGCCGCCAAAAGATTCGATGAAACCCGGGGTTTTAAGTTTATCTCGTACGCGGTGTGGTGGATTCGTCAGTCTATTCTTCAGGCTCTGGCCGAACAGTCAAGAATTGTCAGGCTCCCATTGAACCAGGTAGGTTCACTCAACAAAATCAAAAAGGAAGCTTCACGCCTTGAACAAAAGTTTGAACGTCCGCCCTCTACCGAAGAATTGGCTGAATCTCTTGAAATCAGCGAAGACAAAATTACTGAGTCTTTCAGGATTTCAACTCATCACGTCTCTGTTGACGCACCTCTGGTTCAGGGAGAAGATGCCAGTCTGCTCGATGTCTATGTTAATCAGGACTCACCCAATGCAGACTCCAGCCTTATCCACGAATCGCTGGCAAGAGAAATCCAGCGTTCACTGGCTACTCTTACCGAAAAAGAAAGAGATGTTATCAACTTGTATTTTGGAATCGGTATGAACCATGGTTTGACCCTGGACGAAATCGGAGCCAAATTTGATCTTACTCGTGAACGTGTACGTCAGATAAAGGAAAAAGCCATCAGAAGGCTTAAACACACTTCAAGAAGTAAACTGCTGAAAGCCTATTTAGGGCAATAATTTATTTCGGTTTAGCGATAATTAAAACGGTATTTGTATTTTTGCAAATACCGTTTTTTTTTTTAGCTGACTTGTTTGACTGCATATTATCGTTACTCATAATATTTCTTAACTAAAACTCAAAGACTATGAAACTACATGGAATCAAATCGGTTTTACTTTTAGCTCTGCTGCTGTTGGCTTACGGATGCAGGCAAAAGCAGGAAAAAGTGCATGTAAGAATAATGGCAACTGCTGATGTGCATGCTGTTGTCTTCCCTCATGATTTTGTGAATGATGCTCCTTTGAATGGAAGTCTGGCCCATGTAAAAACATACCTGGACCAGCAGCGAGCCATAAAAGGTCAGCATGTAGTTTTTCTGGATAATGCCGACCTTATACAGGGACAACCTGCCGGTTATTATTTTAATTTTGTGGCTGACAGGGAAACTCACTTTTTTGCCGATGTAATGAATTATCTGGAGACAGATGCTGCTTCCGTTGGAAATCACGATATTGAAATGGGCCCTGAGGTCTACGATCGCCTCAACGATGAATTTAACTTTCCCTGGCTGGCGGCAAATATCCTGGACAAAAATACAGGTTTGCCCTATTTTGAGCCTTATACCATCATTGAAAAAGAAGGCGTAAAAATAGCAGTCTTAGGTTTGGTAACTTCTTCGGTTCCCAACTGGCTGCCGCTCAAGTTGTGGGAAAATCTCGAGTTTACCAGTATGTATGAAGCGGCCGTGGAGTGGATGGCCTACATTCGCGACAATGAGCAACCGCATGCTGTAATCGGACTATTCCATAGTGGTGCCGGCGATGCCGACCATTATGAAGGAGCGATAGCCACCGAAAATGCCTCTTCGTATGTGGGTAAGAATGTGCCTGGATTTGATGTAATCTTTACGGCTCACGATCACCGGGTACGAAATGAGTATATCGAAAATACAGACGGAGAACAAGTGCTGTTGATAGCCGGTCAATCCTTTGCCCGCTCACTGGGTGTGGTTGATATGATTTTTGCGAGAACTGAAGAAGGTGAATTATTCTTGTCGTCTACAGATGGTCAAATTGTAGAAATGGCAGAATTTGAACCCAGTGAAGAAATGATGAACAGGTTCAACGATGAGTTCGAGCAGGTTCAGTCATTTGTCAGGCAGCCACTGGGTGAACTGGAAACCCATCTCTCTTCACGCGAGGCGTTTAAGGGAAATGCTGCTTTTGTTGATTTTATCCATCAGATACAACTGGATTTAACGGGAGCACAGGTGTCGCTGGCTGCCCCCCTTTCTTTTGACGCAGTGCTGGAAGCCGGAGAAATCACTATGAGAGATATGTTTCGTTTGTATCCTTTCGAAAACTACCTTTATGTGATGGAACTAACGGGTCTTGAAATCAAAAATGCCCTGGAGTATTCTTATGGATTATGGTTTAATACCATGGAAGATGCAGATGATCATCTCTTGCTTTTCAGACGGGATGAAATAGGACAAGTAGTCTGGGATCGGGATAACAGGCCATGGTTAGAGAATGCTTTTTATAACCTGGATTCGGCTTTCGGCATCAATTATACCGTAGATGTAACCCAGCCTCCGGGGCAACGTATTTCTGTTGCCAGTCTTTCTACGGGAGAAAGGTTTAATTTGAGAGCACGTTACAAGGTTGCCATTAACTCTTACCGGGGAAGTGGGGGAGGAGGACACCTTACCCATGGCGCAGGAATAGAACATTCGGATTTGTCTGACAGAATCAGGTGGGTATCCGAAAAGGATTTGCGTGCTCACATTGCCGACTATATCAAAACAGAAGGTGTGCTTAATCCTGTAGCAGGAAATAACTGGAAAGTAGTACCTGAGGAATGGACGGCAACAGCAGCAGAAAGGGATTTTGAACTTTTATTTCGCTAAGATAATAAGTTGGAGGAAAAGATTTATTCAAGGGTTTGCAGTTATTCAGGCAACAACGATATTGTTGTAAAAGTCAGGGATAGCAGCAAACCCTGCTTTCTATTAACAATGAAGGTAGTGTCAGATATCTTCACGCAGCCGAATGGTTTTTCTGTAGATATGATCTCCCCTTAACAGTTCCATTCGGACAGTTGTCCCTTCATCTTGATTAAGATACCCGATTACTTCCTCCAGGGTAAGTCTTGATGCAGGCTCATTAGCGATCCTGATAATCTTGTCTCCGGGCAGTATTCCCTGCTCCCAGGCCACAGAGTTTTCTCTCACATGATTTATTACATAGTCGTTAAAGGCAATACCTTCAGCTATAACTTCCAATCCACTCATATTGGTCTGGAAAGGGGTATTGTAACGTGGATTTCTCCTTAAAATGAGCTTTTCCGACCGGTAGTCAATAATTACATGAAACCGGTTGAGGATACCGCCACCTATAATCCCTTCCCAGTCAAACTGAAGATTGGCTGCGGTGAGGAATTCTTCCTGGGGAAAGGAAGCAAGTGGTTCTTTCAGTTCGAACCCGTCAATGGTAATTTTTTTTAGTCTTCCTGTCTCTCCTTTCAATTCACCACTTATTCCCTTTCCCAGGTAGGAGGGAATTGTTTCGGGTGTTAAATTTTTATATTTATGGTTTAAAAACAAGGGGCTGGTTGCTCCCAGGTCTACCAGCAAAGGCAGGGAGTCAATGCCCGAATTCACCCCTTCCACTGACACATCAATGTAGGGCTTGTTGTTTACAATATTCATAGGAATAACCCGGCTTCTGCGCCTTACACGGTAGGTCGGATTTCGATATATCCTGATAAACTCTCTCCGGTAATTTACCTGTATGGGAAATTCCTTGAAAAAGTCATATCCCAGTATGCCATGTACAGGAAAGCCGAAAATTTCGGAGAAGGATAAGACTCCTTCAGGTAAAACTATCAGATTCATGTTGTGCCCGGTTATGCCGGGCATGTAAAAAGTAAGATTTCTCGACATGCCGGCTTCAATGATCCCCTCGTCTCCCAATCCTACAACATATATGAGCTCATCGATATTCAGGTCAAATGCAAAAGCAACAAGGGGCTCGGTGAGGATAGTGGTATTTACCCCTGTATCCAGCACGAAATTCAGTTGAGGCGAGTTGTTGATTCTCATGGAAACAACTACCAGGTTGTGGGTGATATTAACCGGAACCCTCAGGGAGCGATAGTTGACATCAAAACTAAACCCTTGCGGCGGCTCCTCTGCTGCTTTAGCAGGCAAAGTATTTAGCTGAGAGACAGCAAATAGAAATAAAACAAAAGTCTTTATTAAACGCATAAAATCTCATTGCAATTAACATATAGCATCGCCGGATTATCTGTGCTAACAAAAGACTAATCTTTTTTGTTTGAAA
>SLPR01000489.1 GCA_007131895.1 Bacteroidales bacterium
ACAATATAAAAATCGCCCTGAAGTATCACCCTTCGACAAAAATTGCTGCTATCAATTCTCTCGACAGAATCAGCAGACCCGGTTTAAGAAAGTATTGCAGTCACGATAACTTGCCCAGGGTAATGAACGGTTTAGGTATTGCCATAATTTCTACTTCCAGAGGTTTAATTACCGACAAAGAAGCCCGCAATGATGGCGTGGGCGGAGAAGTAATTTGTTACGTAAGCTAAAAGGAGAGAAACTATGTCAAGAATAGGAAGATTACCTGTACAAATTCCGGCCGGTGTTACTATTAACGTTAATGATAAAAATGTAGTTACCGTTAAGGGCCCCAAAGGAGAATTAACACAAGATTTGAAAAGTGATATTACCGTTAAAATTGAAGACGGTGAACTTACTGTAGAACGCCCCACTGAACAAAAGAAACACAAAGCCCTTCATGGCTTGTATCGTTCTTTGATCAATAATATGGTTATTGGAGTTTCTGAAGGTTACAAAATCGTTCAGGAACTGGTTGGCGTTGGCTACAAAGCATCCAATACTGGTCAGCTCCTTGAGTTGGGCCTTGGATATTCTCACAACATTTTCATCGAGCTCCCCAAAGAAGTGAAAGTGGAAACTGTGACTGAAAGAGGTAAAAACCCGCTGATTATTCTGGAATCGCATGATAAGCAACTTATAGGACAGGTTGCTGCCAAGATAAGATCTATGCGTAAGCCTGAGCCATACAAAGGTAAAGGTATCAAATTCCAGGGAGAAGTACTTCGTAGAAAAGCAGGTAAATCAGCTACCGGTAAATAATCTTTAAAAACTTAATTAAATCATCTCATAGATGGCAACAAATAGTAAAACAAACAGAAGACTAAAAATTAAGTACCGGGTACGTAAGAGAGTCTTTGGATCAGACGAAAAGCCCAGGCTTTCGGTGTTCAGAAGTAACAAACAAATATATGCTCAACTTATAAGTGATAATAAAGGTGCTACTTTGGTTTCTGCATCCAGTCGTGAAAAGGTTTTTGCAGACAAAAAAGTACCGAAATCAGAAATGGCAAAAGAAGTTGGAAAACTTCTGGCTGATAAAGCCAGGGAAGCCGGAATTGAGACTATAGTATTTGATCGTAATGGATATTTGTATCACGGTAGAGTGAAATCTTTGGCAGAAGGTGCCAGAGAAGGAGGTTTAAAATTCTAAAGACTATGACAAACGCAAACGTAAAAAAAGTAAAATCCAGCGAGATAGAATTTAAAGACAGGTTGGTTAGCATACAGCGTGTCACCAAAGTTACCAAAGGTGGTAGAACCTTTAGTTTCTCTGCTATTGTTGTAGTCGGGAATGAAAACGGTGTTGTAGGTTACGGTCTTGGAAAAGCCAAGGAAGTAACTACTGCCATCAGCAAAGGAATTGATGATGCAAAAAAACACCTTATCAAGGTTCCTATACATAAAGGTACTATCCCTCATTTCCAAAAAGGGAAATTTAGTGGAGCTAACGTTATGATTCGTCCTGCCGCGCATGGTACTGGCGTTATTGCCGGTGGTGCCATGAGAGCTGTGCTTGAGAGTGTTGGTGTAACCGACGTTTTGGCCAAATCTCAGGGTTCGTCCAATCCGCATAGTGTTGTAAAAGCCACCATTGATGCACTTACTAAACTCAGAGACCCCTTTACTGTTGCTCAGCAAAGAGGTATTTCTGTTGATAAAGTATTCAACGGCTAGTCATAACCGGTATTGTAAACGGGTTATTTTATAAAGTAACCCGTTTGCAATGTTTAAAAAAATCATATTTTTCTTGCCTTGGTAATACAGGGATGTAAAATAAAATATTGTTTTCTCATGAAAAAATTCAAAATAGCCCAAATCAAGAGTTCGATAAAACGTCCCGAGAAGCAGAAAAGAACGCTTCATGCACTGGGTTTGCGTAAGCTCAACAGGCCAGTTGTGGTTGAAGGTTCTCCTCAGTTACTGGGTATGATTGACAAAGTAAAACATCTTCTGAGTATAGAAGAAGTGCAGGCATAATCATCTTAATAGGTAATAATTTTTAAATTTGCATATAAAATGGATTTAAGTAATCTTAAGCCAGCAAATGGTTCAGTAAAAACTGAGAAAAGGATAGGTCGTGGTCAGGGTTCTGGTAGAGGTGGTACTTCTACAAGAGGACACAAAGGAGCTAAATCCCGCTCAGGATACAGCAGAAAAGCAGGTTTTGAAGGTGGTCAGATGTCACTTGTCAGAAGGTTGCCCAAGTTTGGTTTTAAAAATCGTTTCAGAGTAGAATATATCGGAATCAACCTTGATGTTATTCAGCAACTGGTCGACAAAAAAGATCTGAAGGTAATTACTCCTGAAGTATTGACTGAGAATGGTCTGTCATCACGCAAAGACCTGATCAAAATACTGGGACGCGGTGAACTGAATGCAACCATTGAAGTAACGGCTCACAAATTTTCCGCCACAGCAATAAAAGCCATTGAATCTAAAGGTGGTAAAACAAACACGTTATAGATATAAGTAATGAAAAGATTTTTCCAGACACTGCAAAATATCTATCGAATCGAAGACTTACGGATTCGAATCATGAACACTTTAGGAATCATTTTGATTTACCGGCTGGGATCATTTGTTGTACTGCCAGGTGTGGATCCTCAAATGTTGGATGCACTCCAGGCTCAAACAGCTGATGGTTTGCTTGGTTTGTTAAATATGTTTTCGGGAGGTGCCTTCTCAAACGCTTCCATTTTTGCACTGGGTATTATGCCATATATCAGTGCATCTATTGTAATTCAGCTTTTGGGTGTTGCTGTGCCATACTTTCAAAAACTACAGAAAGAAGGAGAAAGTGGACGTAAAA
>SLPR01000069.1 GCA_007131895.1 Bacteroidales bacterium
CCATAAAACGCAGATAAATTTTTAAATTCGCATCAATTAAAGAAAACCCAGAGTTTTACATGATTTGAAGACGTGCTAAATTTCATAGATAGAAAAGAACCTGTTTCACCAGGCAAAATAACCTGGAGAAAGTTTAAAAGAAATATCAGCTCCATGGTAGCCTTGTCATGGATCGTGCTGAGTGTGCTGGTAGCCTTGTCAGGCTACCTGGTTACACCCGACTCCACTCCATATGCCAACACGCAGCACCTTGAACTTTCTGCAAAAAAACCAGGCACACGCGTGCAGTTTTTACGCATAAGAAAGAATGCGGATATTGCTCCCGTCTCTGTCTGGAAGAAAATGCTACGGGGAGAACAATCTCCGTACTTTGAGGTGCCTGTTGAAGGATATTATTTTCAGGAAGGGACAGTAGTAGCCGAAAAATATACCGGTTTTGAGGATTTTGAAGGAATGGAGATAGCTTATCCGATGGCAGATGTGCTTTTTGATATGGATTCGGCGATTGTTAAAGACAACCGGGTAACCGTTTTCTACAGAAATGGAGAGATCGGTAACTATAGTATCCGGGAACTTGAGGAGCGAATTGAAAACCACCATATCAAAGAGCGGGTTTTCCGGCTGGGCACCGACCGTTTTGGAAGAGACATGCTCAGCCAGGTAATCATTGGTGCCCGTATCTCTTTGTCGGTAGGATTTATTGCCATCTCTATAGCCCTTTTGCTGGGAGTTTTAATGGGAAGCCTGGCCGGATTTTTCAGGGGACGTACAGACAATTTTATTGTATGGTTGATCAACGTGGTGTGGTCCATACCCACTCTTTTACTGGTAATAGCCATTACCTTTGCCCTGGGCAAGGGTTTCTGGCAGATATTTATTGCTGTGGGGCTTACCATGTGGGTAGATGTTGCCCGGGTGGTGAGAGGACAAATCATCAGTCTGCGCGAAAACGAATACATTGAAGCTGCCAGGGCATTAGGGCTTCCCGGTTTCAGGATTATTCGCCGTCATCTTTTGCCCAATATTATTGGCCCTGTGGTAGTAATCTCTGCTGCCAACTTTGCCTCAGCCATACTTATTGAGGCAGGGCTGAGTTTTCTTGGCATTGGGGTGCAACCTCCCATGCCCTCATGGGGTAATATGATACGGGAAAACTATGGTTATATTATCCTCGACAAGGCTTTCCTGGCTTTGATACCAGGTATCTGTATCATGCTGCTGGTGATGGCATTTATGATTACAGGAAACGGACTAAGGGATGCCCTTGATAAAAGTGCCGCCAATTATTAACAACACCTCAGAAATATTCCTGTAATTTTAAGTCACATGGAGAATATCTTTAGGCAGCCAGCAGGCAAATTCCGGCACATTAAGGAACAAAGCTTAATAGGGTTGAGCCTCTTTGGGGAACACAACACTTACTTTAACTCCTCCGTTAACACTCACCTGCCAGGTACCCCGCAATTGCTCTTCCACGATAATTTTTATCAGGTGAAAACCAAGCGAATCCGTGTTGTGTGGGTCAAATCCTTCTTTTAATCCCTTGCCATTATCAACAATCCTCAATTCATAATTTAAGGGATTTTCCACAAAAAATATATCAACACGGTTTTCGGACTTCCCGGTAGCACTGCTTTTAGCAGGAAAGGCATGTTTGAGTGAGTTGGAAATAATTTCATTTATAACCAACCCGCATGGCATTGCAAGATCGATATTAAGATAGGGGTTCTTCATATCGATATGGTTATACATTCTGACAGGGATGTTAACACTTCCACTGAGGTTAGAAGCTATTTTGCGCAGATAATCTTCAAACCTAATGTCAGAGAGGTTTTCTGATTTATATAAGTCCTCATGCACATACGACATGGCCGCAATGCGTTGCTCAAGCTCCCTGAAGGCTTCTGACTGCTTAAGGTTTTTGAATTGATGGCTTTGCAGTCTGATCAGCGACATGATAACCTGCATGTTGTTTTTTACCCTGTGATGTATTTCTTTGATAAGGGTTTCTTTCTCTTTTAAATCAGATAAAATCTGCTCTTCCGAGTTTCTTCTTTCCGTAACATTTTCAATCATTAAACTAACGGACTGAATCAAATCCTCTCCTTCTTCAAATACAGGATTACAGAAAAACTTGAAATAATAGTTTTTATCCTCGTCGAAAAATACTTTTTCAACTTCTCTTGAGTATCCTTTCAAAGCATCTTGTATTATGCCAGATGTAAGTTCCTGTATAATAGGAACTTTAAGGTTATAAAACGAATCTGCTTCTTTCAGGGACATACCCACAAATCTATCGGCCCATTCATTGGCTTTTTCATTAAAAGCAGCTACATTCAACTCACTGTCAAACAACAACATTCCATGGGCATGGGTTTTCAGAATGGCTTTCAGGTCGTTATCGGTTTTCCTGATGGCTTTCTGGGCTTCATTTTCTTTTTTCAATAATACGATTCTGTTTCTTTGGCGGAGCAGGATCAGTGTAAAAACAGTGATTATCAGGCCGGTAAGAAACAGTAAACCCAGCACGAAGGTAAGGGTTCGGGACTGTTTGAGTCTTAACCTGTTAAACTCTCCTTCCTGTTCAAGAAGTTCTATTCTTTGTTGTTTTTCACGAGCTCTGTATTCAATTTCCAGCTCATTGATATGTCTTGATTTCTGTTCATTTAAAATTTCCTGGCTTACTATATAATGCTGGGATGAATAATCAAAGGCTGTCTGAAAATCCAGTTTCGCAGCATGATAATCCGCAAGCTGCTGAAGAGCGGACTGGGCAACAAACATAAAATTGTGCTCACGGGCAATTTCTAATCCCTCCTTTACTTTTTCAATGGCCCGGTTGATCTGTCC
>SLPR01000134.1 GCA_007131895.1 Bacteroidales bacterium
AAATGCAAGCGAGGATTTCCCTGAACCTGACAACCCGGTAATCACTACCAGTTGCTTTCTTTCAATAGCTACATTTACCGACTGGAGATTGTGGACTCGGGCACCCTTAATAAGGATATACTCCCTGGGGTCTAATTTGCTTAATTCTGTATCTGATATCATGTTGTACTTTGGGAAAATAAATCTTGCAAAATTACCATATTATTACCGGATTATTACATAAAGCTCGGGTTTCCCTTTGGTTTCCACCAGCAAAAAACAAGAATGTGTATTGCGCAAATTTGCATTTGTCATAACGGAGCTTTGTGTTCCTGTTGACCGGTATTGCCTCCGGAAGTGACAAAGACCATTTTAAAACAATTGAACCAGTTTTATTGTTTTCTGGAATGGTTATTGATAATTTTTAACAGCAAAATATCTTAACTCTAAAATTGATAAACAATTTAGTCGCTCATTAGGGGTTACAGGTTATATAAAATGATTGTTTAATAAGATGTGTGCCAACAAATGGGAAAAAATAAAAATTTATTTTAATGTTTACACAATAAAAAAACAGTTATATTTGCCGGTAACTAAATACAAATATTTCAATTCACCTGATTGTAAAACCAAAAATATAGGAGGCGAACTATAGAAAGAACTTTACTCTTGATTTAATCATTAATAAGGAGGCCATTGTTATGAATGACCGTATAATTAGCGATCAAGAGCTAGTTCGCCGTTACATAGAAGGTGATCACTCTTCGTTGGAAGCTTTAATTAAAAAGCACCAAAGTAAAATTTTCTCTTACATCATGCTCATTGTCAAGGACAGGCATCTTGCTGAAGATATCTTTCAGGATACCTTTATCAAGGTTATCAATACATTGAGAGCCGGTGCCTATAATGAGGAAGGGAAATTTCTCCCGTGGGTAATGCGGATTGCGCATAATCTTATCATCGATTTTTTCCGGAAATCCAAACGGATGCCCATGGTTGAAAACAGTGAAGATTATGATATATTCGAAACACTCAGGATATTTGATGAGACCATTGAAGATAAGATGATCGTAGAGCAAATACACCAGGATGTGAAAACCTTGATAGAGTACCTTCCCGATGAACAAAAGCAGGTGCTTAAAATGAGACATTATTCCGATATGAGTTTCAAGGAAATTGCAGAGCAAACTAATGTAAGTATCAATACGGCTTTGGGCCGGATGAGATATGCACTCATTAACCTGCGAAAACTTGTGGATGAAAAGTCTATTATTCTTACAAGATAATTTTCCGTTTGATTGTTTCTGACAAAAGCGGCTAACTTTATTCTTAGCCGCTTTTGTTATATATTTGCCCATTACTAACGGTTTTTACTTGATGGATATGCAGGTACAGAAAAATGTTTCTCTTAAGGACTTTAATACTTTCGGACTGGATGCAAAAGCCTTGTATTATGCTGAACTTCGATCCACAGAGCAGTTGCATGATTTCCGAAAGCTGAAGGAGTGGAGAGATTTTCCCTTGCTTGTACTTGGTGGGGGCAGCAATTTATTGTTTACTGAAGATTTCCGGGGTTTTGTCCTGCGAATTGCTACCAAAGGAATAGTGGTGGAAAAAGAAACTGCTGACTCGGTGTATGTTAAAGGCATGGCCGGAGAAGGATGGGAAAACTTTGTGGAGTATTGCGTTGCACAAAACTGGGGGGGGATTGAAAACCTGACACTGATACCCGGGAATTTGGGCACCAGCCCCATGCAAAACATCGGTGCCTACGGAGTTGAACTGAAGGATACATTCTACAGCCTTGAAGCCTGGGAAATAGAAACAGGCACAATTCATACCTTTTATAAGACAGACTGCCGGTTTGGTTACCGGGAAAGTGTTTTTAAAAAGGAGGCAAAAAACAAATACATTATCCTGTCGGTGTGTTTCCGGTTAACAAAAAACAGTCATCAAATTCAGACTGGTTATGGTGCCGTTAAGGAACAGTTGCAGCTGATGGGAGTTGAATCACCGGAAATAAAGGATGTGATGACAGCTATTCAGTATATTCGAAGGGCAAAACTTCCCGATCCTGAAAAACTGGGCAATGCAGGAAGTTTTTTTAAAAATCCTGTCATAGAAGAAAAAAAATACCAGGAACTCTCCCGTAAATTTGTTGCAATACCATCGTGGAAAACTGAAGAGGGAGGAGTGAAAATACCGGCGGCATGGCTGATTGAAAGGGCAGGATGGAAAGGATATCGTGAGGGTGATGCAGGAGTTCATCAGCAACAGGCACTCGTATTGGTTAATTATGGCAAGGCCACCGGAGAAGAGATATTGTCCCTTTCGGGCAAGATACAGGCATCTGTAGCAGAATTGTTTGGGGTGCAATTGGAGCCCGAAGTAAATATTGCAGGGAAAATTTGATGTAACCCCAAATGGGTGCGTAAATCATCAAATATGGTTAAAAGTTTGTAGAATCATCCAAATTATTGCATTTTTGCAGCTTGCGATACTTAAAAAAGTGTTAACTCCCTTTTAAATTATGAGAAAATTCGAAGCAATCAGCGTTTTGCTGATATTGGGTTTGATGGTTTACCGAATTACTTTCGGTGTCGAACTACAGGTTTTTTTGAGAGTTATGCTCACCTTGATGGCAATCTTTTACATGTGGTTTGGACTTTTTCTTTTTAACCGGACAAGGCCCCTGGATTTGTTTGATAAATGGAAGAGTAAGAAGTTGTCGTTGTATCATATTACCGGAAGTATCACCTTTGGGTTTCTTTATTCCTTCAGCTTTATAACCATTATGTATGCTGTTAATTTTTATGCTGCCATGAACACGATGATTCTTCTTGCCTTTCTTTTTAA
>SLPR01000497.1 GCA_007131895.1 Bacteroidales bacterium
CTTGTTCCACCTCCTTCATCGCTTTGTGGATGTTTTTTTCATTCCAGGGTTCCCACAACAAAATATTTTCGGTACGTGTGGCACGCTGGGTTTGGGCTGCCATCCCTCCGTAGGCCAGCACTATATCATCCACCCAGCCTTTCTCATCCAGCTTCAGGGCAAAAGCGGCACTTACCGTGGAAATATCCAGATCTTTGCGACGGGACACTTTGTAGGATTTGAAAAGGGTTTGCGGGTCCGGCACCGGGATTATGATTTCTGTTATCAGCTCACCGGGCAGCAAAGCTGTCTGCCTGTAACCGGTAATCAGCTTCTCAATGGGGAGGATACGCTCTCCGGCGGATTCATGTTGCAGGCGCACTTTGGCCTTATAAGCAAACAAAAGCGGAAGGGTATCTCCGATGGGTGAAGCGGAACCCACATTCCCCCCCAGCGTTGCGATATTCCGGATTTGCAGGGAACCAAAAACCACCAGCATCTCGTAAAGGGCCGGCAGCGTTTCTTTCACTTCATTCTTCAGTTTTTCCAGGGTAACAGAAGCCCCAAAGGTAAGTGAATCTTCTTCTGCAGTAAAACCCTTGAGTTCTTCCACGCCCGACAAATCGACGATCTGTGAGAAGAATTTGTTTTTCTTGGTTTGCCACAAGGCCATATCGGTTGCACCAGACACCAGCACTGCATCGGGGCACTGACTGCGCAAATGCAGGGCCGATTGCAGGGTTACAGGTCTGAAGTATTGCTGCCCGGCCCCGGAAAGTTCAAGGTCGGTAGCATTTTTCTCCAGGGTGGCGAGCATCTCTGCCACCTGATTTTCGGTGGTGGTGAAATGATCTTTGCCATGGTGCTGGCAAGCTTTATAAGCGGCGTTAACAATAGGCTGATACCCGGTGCAGCGGCACAAATTGCCGGTGAGGGCATCCAGGATTACTTCACGGGAAGGATTGTGATGGTTTTTGTAAAGGGCAAACATGGACATGATAAAACCCGGTGTACAGTAACCGCACTGGCTGCCATTTTCTGTCACCATCAAACCCTGCACAGGGTGCAGCCCGGAAGGACCATAGGAAGAATCCTTAAGATTCTCAACGGTTATCAATTGTTTGCCATGTATCATGGGGAGAAACACCAGGCAGGAATCCAGTGCTTCGTATTGTAACCTGCCATTTTCACCCTTCGCAGCAACCACAACCGTACATGCTCCGCAGTCACCTTCGGCACAACCCTCCTTCACCCCTTTGTGATTGTCGAGCGAACGCAGGTAATTGAGCACCGTGGTGCTGGGTTTGAAAGCAGTGGAACCATCAAACCTGATGGAGTGCAATTTCCCGTCAAGAACAAAAGTTACGGTGTCGGATCGGCTCATGGATTCAGCTTTTTGTTTCTAACATCAATGATTCGGGCCAGAATACTGACCGCTATTTCTTCGGGCGTTTCGGCCGCAATGGGCACCCCCATGGGGGTATCGAAGGCATCAAACTCCTGCGGGGTAAAATGCCCGCTTCCGGTAAGTTCTTCCCTGGCCCGGGCCACCTTGCGGCTGCTTCCTATCATTCCCAGGTACCCAAAGGGTTTTTTCCCGAGCTTTTTGAGCAGCTCAAAATCGTGCTCATGACTGGGAGTCATGATGGTGATGAATGTTTTCTCATCATACTCCAGTGTTTCCAGGCTTTGAAAATAATCGCCGTGGATAAAACGCCCAAGTTTCTGTTCCTCCTCAGTGAAAGCTATGGGTCTGAAATCGAGCAGGGTAACCTCGAATTCGAATTTACAAGCCAGCGCTGCCAGGGCCTTGCCCACATGGCCGGCACCAAAAATGTACAAACGCGTTTTTACACCCAGTGGCTCGATATATACTTCCACATTGCCCCCGCATTGCATGCGCAAATCTTCTTCCAGAAGGTAATATTTCTTTTGGGCTTTTCCTGTTCTGATAACATCTTTGGCTTCATCAATCACCTGTTGTTCAATGGCGCCACCTCCTACTGTGCCCAGGATGGAGCCATCGGAAGCCACCAGCATTTTCGACCCGATCTTGCGCGGAGTAGAGCCTTCAGTATCGGTTACAATGCACAATGCAGCCGACTTGTGTTTTTGTAAAAATTCCGGTATTTGATGGTAGAGGTTCATCTGTCTGTAATTTTAATTTCCTGATATTATGGCATCTATGCTTTTAATGAGAATCCAATAATGTCAGCGCTACGCGCCTTTGGGTTTTGGGGTTGCATTATGTTTCTACCATAATTCCAGCGCTACGCGCCTTTTTTACTGGCTGTATTATCTTTTGTTCCCAATAATCATCCTTTCCGAAGAATCGGGACAAGCTGTGTGTTTTAAGGTACTAATCATGGATGCTTCATAGCGTTCAGGTATTTCCGGTTATGTTTGTTTTGAGAGTTTTTATCGGAAACTCAATAGATAATCTGTCATGAATCATCTCTGACGGTTTTATTCAAAAACACGCTCCTTTCTTCTTACCAGGAGTTTTTCCAGCACTCCTGCCGGATTTTTGAACCGGTTGGTAAACATCATGGCAGCAATGATATAAGGTTTATAACCGGCCTCCAGGTATGTGGGAATGCGGTATTGCTCAAACACCTCTTCCGAAACTTCACCCCTTTCGCAGGAAACATCACTGATATCGGCAGGCAGGCAGTGCATATACAATGCCTTCCCGTCGCGGGTAAGATTCATCTTTTCCCGGGTGCATTCCCAGTCCATATACCTGGCATTATTGACCAGGCACTCTTTTTCCAGTTCTTTCAGTCCGTCGGCATCTCTGCTGCGCAAAAGGTCTGTGCGTCGTTCCATCACATGATAGGGA
>SLPR01000376.1 GCA_007131895.1 Bacteroidales bacterium
GCAGATGAACGATTGCTGATAGGTATAGGGACTTCGTAAGTATTGGATACAAAGGAACCCGTAAGAAAATTTCCAGGGGGACTGTTAGGGTTCTGTGGATACGAGTTTTTATATTGATAGCTGGTGCCCTGAAGGTTTTCAGGGTCAGGCTCAGAACCATCCAGTGTATAGTAAATGGTTGATTCCGGTTGTGAAGCACTAATGGTCAGGTGAAATTCTTCGTGATAAAACCCGCCGGGGTGACTAAACTGCGGTGGATTCAGAACGCTCTCAAACCCTTGGGTGATATTAGTTGTTCCAGGGGTGGCTTCCGTAAAAAAATACCAGCTATTCTCACCATCCCCTTGCCGACCGTAACTTATATTTGTGGGTACATATACCGGGGAAACAAAATCAAGAATTTCACCGTCAGGTGCTGACAGCATAAGGTATTCACCGTCAGACTTGATGGAAAAATTGGTGTGAAGCGATTGACCAGGTTCCGCCCTGTCTTTTCCTGATGCCCACACCAGCAGATATTCGCCCGGCTGAATCTCAACAGAGGGGAATACCCACAGGAAGGGTTCCTGCCAATCGTCTGATATGCCAAAACTTTCGAGATTTACCGTTTCATTGCCCGTGTTGTAGAGCTCTATCCAGTCTTCGTAATCTCCATCTTCATCTGCAATCACCGAAAAATTGGAAGCCATAAATTCGTTGATGACAACGGTTTGAGAAGTTGCTTGTGAAAGGACCGTCAAACAACAGAAGCTTAACAACCACCATTTTATTCCTGAAAAAGTCATAAAGTGCAGTGAATTACGATGTTCCCTGCAAAGATATGAAATGTTGTGATATAGACGAAAAAACCGGGCATCTGGTCTGGAAAAAAGACATGATGCCCGGTTTTGGGATGCGGCAGATAAGTTTTTAATTCACTACCACCTTTGAACTAAATCTCTCCTGGCCCGACTCAAGGGTAACAATATATATACCCGGGTTAAAATCTCTTCCCAGGGTGTGCAGGCTTTGTCCGGAAAGGGTTTCTGACAGGATTTTTTGCCCCATTGTATTGTAAACGATTACTGTGGTATTGTCATTTTGCAGGGTTTCAACATGAATGCGGCGGTTGGCAGCAAAGATGGAGGGTTTTGCTTCCTGCAAATTTTCAGTATTTACGGGTGTGGTGATGGTAATGTCGTCCAGCCGTAACATGGATCTGGGGCCGGTGTCGCCACTATGATGATAGTAGCGCCACATAAGCTGCACATAATCGTGCCCAAGCAGTTGCTGTGGAAGTTCAATATTTTGGAAACTTACCAAATCTCCGTCGACGGAGGCAACGTATTCAAGCGGCACACCATCCACAAGCAGATTGCTGAAGGCTCCTTGGGTGCCGATTCTGTATTGAACCCTGAAGGCATACAACCTGCTGTTTTGCAGCATGGTGCCGGCTACAAAGCTCAGCGTTAACTTGCTTTGTCCGGCTGTATTCAGGGCCACAAGTGCACCTCCCAGATCACGATCTCTTCCGGTGTTGATAAAGGTTACCCCTCCTGCACCCAGTCCGTTGATGCGGGTACGTCCGGTATTGTTGTAAGGGAATCCGATGGTTTCCTGATCATCGGCATGGTAGTCGTCGTGGGGAATATAATAAGGGAAAAGCAAGTCGTAGTTTGGCAAGGGGTCGCTGATGTCTGCCTGGAGAAACAACATGTTTTCGGGATAGGTGTATTCGGGCTGGTTGTTGCTCCATTGGTCAAAGACAAAATCGCCCTGACCAAGGTCGAAAGCAGCCGGGTATACCAGTACACGGAATGTTTGGCTCACTTCAGGGTTGTGGCCATCATCAGCGGTGAGTGTAATTTCTGCGTCACCTCTTTTTAAGGGGGTAAGGCTGAGAACTGAGCCATCTAACTGAGCCTGCACGAATTCCGGGCGGTTGCTTGTGACATTAAAAGTAAGGGGGTCATTATTGGGGTCGGAAAACACATCATTCAGATCGATAGTCGTTGCCTGCGTTGATTCTGTCAGTTTTTCAAGGTCCAGTGGCTGGACAATTACAGGGGGAAGATTGGTGTCATCCAGCGGTACAGCATCCAGGCTGATGTTGTTGAATGTAACGCGGTTTCCTTCATCGATTTCCATGTTTTCTCCCTGGAAACGAATCCGGATTTTGAAATGAGGATTGTCATTGGCTTCTTCAATATCGTTTCCCTGGGGAGAAAAATCAATGGTAAACAAAGCGAAATTATTTTCCAGCGTAAAAATGGTCGTGGCCATTCCAGCTTCAGTCCATTGGGGGGCTCCTTCGTTGCAGGCATAATCAATAACCAGGGCATCAGCAGCACCCTCATTGATTGCAGCTAAACTGAATATAACATCCTTGAACCCGGAAGTGGGCAAATGGAAAATCATGGTGTTTTCTCCCGCATCACCCGTAAAGGGTTGTTTGATCTGAATTCCTCTCATGGCCAGCTCATCATAGGGTAGGCCTTCATTGGCAATGGGGCGGTAATTGATTGGGGTTGGAGCATTGCGCCTTTCCATGGAAGCCTTGCGCCAGCTGGGATGTTCAATGTCGAATGGATATCCATCCAGGGCGGATTGATACTCAATTTTTACCATTTCCTCACCAAGGGTGTAGGTTGCATCCAGTTCCTCAAGCGGGGTGTTGTTGGGAATGCTTCCGTCGAAGTACCAGAAATGGAGGAGGGTTTGTTGTGCCGAAACAGGCAGGGAAAGCATCAAAAGGCCAAGAATGGCCATGGTCAATTGAAGGTAGGGTGTTTTTTCCATCAGCTTATAA
>SLPR01000530.1 GCA_007131895.1 Bacteroidales bacterium
AGACGCTGCAGCTGCATGCCTTATATCCGGCGACGGTTTTGCAGAAATCGGAAACTTCAGTCTGGGAACAGATGGCACCGGAGCCGAAAACCTGATGGTAAAAACCGGCGGTATAAAATACCCTGAAAAACAAAACGACCTTACCACGGATGAATCGGGAAATATCAAATCCTCTGACCATCTTTTTATGAATGGCACGGAAATCTTCAACTTTACCCTCGAAAAAGTGCCGATACTTGTGGATGAGACCCTCAAATCCAATGGGCTTGAAAAATCAGATATCAGCCTGTATGTTTTTCACCAGGCCAATAAGTACATGCTCAACTTCCTGCGCAAAAAGATAAAAATAGAAGAGGAAAAGTTTTACTATTGTATGGAGAAGGCGGGAAACACGGTTTCTTCTACTATTCCCATTGCATTGGCAGAAGCAGCAAAAGAAAACAAACTGAACGGCAATGTTTTGCTTGCCGGTTTTGGGGTGGGATACTCCTGGGCAGGAACTATTCTGAAATTCTTACAATAAGCCCTAACTCATACCCGAAGATTTATGCCTAAACTTTACATCAGGAAAAATACCAGCTATTACTTTCCTTTATTGCATACCCTGAAGACCATCGCTAAGAATGAAAATGCGGATTTCATTTTTACGGATGAGGTGCAGCAGGCAGATCTCGTATGGGATTATATGCACGCTGACTCACAACCCATTGCCATTGAATTTTATAACGAGCTGGAGAAAGAAAACCCGCAATTGTCTCACTCCGCTGTTTTTGTTTCGGAGCCGGTTATTCGCGATGCAAAAGGCAACCCCGATCATCTGGCCACCATCTTTTACATGCTCAACTGCCTGCAGGAGTATAATCCTGCAGAATCAGATCTGGATGCATTCGCCAGGTTCAGGTATGATGCGTCTTACCAGCACCGTTTTGACAATATTGAAGAGAATCTGGCCGGGAAACTTATGGTGCAGTTTTGTACCGAAAAGGGCATAAAGACAATCCCCAACCCAACCGCTTTTTTTATATCCCACGATATTGACACCCTTTATGGTTCCTTTCTTCAGGATGGGTTTTACAGCTTTACAAACCTGAACATCCCTGCCATGCTTCGCATTCTGCTGATGGAATTCAGCCGGAAACCCCACTGGAAGAATATGGACAGGATCATGCGTATCAATTCGGAATACGACATAAAATCCACATTCTTCTGGCTGGTAAAAAAAGGCAAAGGAAGCTCCGGAATAAAAAATTCAGATTATTCCATTGCAAAAGAGCAAAAACTGCTGAACGAAGTAGAAGGGAAAGGCTTTATCAACGGCCTGCACAAATCGCCGGAAGCAAGTTCTTTTGAAGAAGAGTTGCGGAAAGGGAAAAAGCTGCAGCCCTTCAACCGCTATCATTTCCTTGAATTTTTGCCCCACACCGACTGGCCATTGCTCTCTGAATCACCCATTGAGTTTGACTCCAGCCTGGGTTTTGCAGAACACTGTGGATTCAGAAACTCCTACGGTAATTCTTTCCAACCCTATGATTTTAAATTGAAAAAACCTTTTAATTTTGTGGAAGCACCTCTTGTTTTTATGGATACCACTTTTCATAAATACATGGTAACAGATAAAAACACCATCGCCGACACCATCATCCATGCCTACAACAAAAATTCAACCAACTCCCTTTTATCGCTTTTGTGGCATAACAATTACTTTACCGACTTCAAATACAACGGCTTTTTGAAAGAATATAAGAAGGTTTTATCATTCATATACGAGGCCAAAATACCAACGTTGACCCCGTCAGAAATTGTACAACAAACACGAATCGCATGGTAACCATCAGACAGGCAGAAGAGAAAGACTATCCGCGCATCAACGATTTTCACAATCGCTATTATGGAAAAAACAGAACCCTTGAACAATTTTACTGGGGTTTTCAAAACTGCCCGGCAGGCCCATCCATCTATTTTATTGCTGAGGATGGCGACAGGGTAATATGCACCAACTGCATTATTCCCATTGAGGTTATTGACAGCGATGGCAAGACGTGGCTGACCGGCAAAAGCGAGGACACCCTCCTGGATCCGGACTACTGGGGGCAGCCCATATTTTACAATCTTTACAAGCAGATGCTGGAAAGAGCAGCTGAAAAGGGGATTACAGCCGTGTGGGGGTTCACCCCGGCCCGCAAACCCTTTAAAAAACTTGGATTCGAGCTACCCTACCCCCATAGCCAGAGCCTGATGGTGAACCAATTGCTACCTTCCTACAGGTTTCTTAAAAGCCTCAATCCGGAGAACAAAGCCCTGGACAAACTCAAAATCATGGGATTGTGCTTTCTTTCAAAAGCCACCAGTGCATTGCACGGAACGGCAAAACTCCCAAAAAACTACACTGTGGCAAGAGATGAGAATACTGCCGGTGCAGACCTTCTTATGAAGGCAAATCTGGAAAAGAACCCCGAAAAATTCAGCATTTACCATTCTGAAGCATATCAGAAATGGAGAATCTATAACAATCCTAACTTATACAAAGCGCATACATTCAGTTTTTACGATTCCACAGGTTCACAAAAAGGCTACATGGTATTTAACGTTCATCCTGATGGGGTGGCCTATGTAAGTCAGTCGGTATTCCATCCGGAATTGCCTCCGGAAGACATGGCCGGGATGATTGGTTATGCCTCGCGGCAATTGTTCAGCAAAGAGGGAGTCGCAATGGTTCGCAACTGGCATTTCAGCCATAACAGTTACAATCGGGTCGAAACAAGGTACTTTCAGCAGGCAGGATACACCTTTCTGAACCGCGGAATTGACTTTGTGTGGAAAGAGTTATTACCCATCCCATTGAAGCCTGAGAACTTCATCCTTTCGCGAATGGCTACACAGGGGATAATATAGTTTGAAAAGCAAAGGGGGCGTTAACCTTCGCGAGCTAACACTACTTTGCCATTTGCAAGATAGGACAGGCAGGAATATGTTTACTACCCCCCGATATTATGAAAACAGTTGCTCAGGTTGGTGGAGCCTTTTTCTGGCTTACCAAACAAGGCAGCTTCAATGGCTTCACGTATCCCCATCTCACGAATATCATATTCAAGGTCAGAAAACAGGCAAGGCTTCATTTTCCCGGTAGGAGTAAGTCGCAGGCGGTTGCAATTGGCGCAATCGCCGCCGGTACCACCATCCACAATGCTGAAATGTCCTGTTGAGAGGTCCATCTGGCTGATAAAACGCGCTTGCAGCCCATTCTCCAGGCAGAATTGTTTTACAGCCAACGCATCGGGCTCATCGCTGAATTGCTTAATAACACAGTTGATTTTAATAGGACTAAGACCTGAAAGCCTTGCAGCTTCTATTCCGGCAAATACCTTGCGGATATCGCCTCCACGGGTGATTTGGTGGAATTTCTCAGGATCCATTGTGTCAAGGCTTATGTTTACCCTGTGCAGCCCTGCTTCGGCAAGCTGACGGGCAAATTTCTCCAGCAAAACCCCATTGGTGGTAATGGCAATATCCTTCACTCCCTTTACAACCGATATCATCCTTACCAGTTCCACAATATCTTTTCTTACCAGGGGTTCTCCCCCTGTAAGGCGTATTTTATCAATGCCCAGGGGCACAGCTACCGCAACAACTTCCTGAATTTCTTCGTAGGTAAGTATTTCTTTGTGCTCCACCATGCATACGCCATCCTCGGGCATACAGTAGCTGCAACGAAGGTTGCACCTGTCGGTAACCGATATGCGCAAATAGTTGATTTTACGGTTATAATGGTCTAACATGTACTGTTTCTCCTTTGTCAAATGTAAACATATCAACGGGCACTTTCATGAGGGCTTTAGACAAACAAACCGCATGAATGTGCGCTGACCCGTGGTAACTTACCGGCAACACTTCTCCGGCGGGGGTAATATCCACAGGAACCCACTCGAGCCGGTCGGCTTTTTTCCGCTTATAATCTGCAGCCATGGGCAGGGTAAGCTCCACCGGACGATAATCATGTCCCATCAGCTTGTACAGCATTGGCTTTACGAAAACCTCAAAGTTGATGTAGGAAGAGACCGGGTTGCCGGGGAGTCCGAAAATATATGATTTTTCCGTTACTCCAAAAACAGTCGGCCGACCGGGCTTTACGGCCACTTTCTGAAACCTGATATCTACATTATTTTTTTTCATCACTTTGGGGACAAAATCAAAATCACCCATGCTCACTCCCCCTGTCAGAATAACCACATCATTTTCTTCCAGGGCTTTGGAGATGGCAAGGTCTGTTTCTTCCTCGGTGTCAGGCACAATGCCCATATAATTGGCAATGCAATTGACATTGCGTATCTGTGCCATGAGCTGCCATGCGTTGGAATTGCGGATTTTTCCCGGTCCGGGCTTCTCATAGGGTTCCACCAGTTCATCTCCGGTTGAGAGAACAGCCACACGTGGTTGCTTTGCTACCAAAGGCTCTGTACATCCTACAGCAGCAAAAATAGCAATATGCGAAGCAAGAATGGGTTCACCTTTCTTCCACATTACATCTCCTGCCGTTACATCCTCAGCCCTGTAGGCGATATTGGCAGTGGTTCTGGAACCGGTAAAACGTACCCTCTCCTCCCCTGTCATTTCGGTTTGCTCTACCATGATTACAGTATCTGCCCCTTCCGGTATCATGGCACCGGTCATAATACGCACACACTGACCCGCCTCAATACTTTTTTGAGGAATCTGACCAGCAGCAACGGTTTCAATCACCTCCAGTTCGTTGTCAAGGTCTTCTTTGCGGCAGGCAAATCCGTCCATGGCAGCTTTATCGAATGGGGGCATATCTACATCTGAATATACGTCTTCGGCCAGCACCCTGTTCTGGGAATCCATAAAATCAATACGCTCATCGCCCATGTAGCGGGCAGAAGTTAGTATGGTTTCAAGGGCTTTTTCAAATGAAATCATCTGGAGTCGTTTAATGAAAAGATGGGTTTACAGGAAATCTGAATTTCCCTATACAAAAATAAAGAAACTTCCCGGTCTTTCCCGACAGGTTTTGCTGAAATGTAAAAGGGGGCCAATATCTTTTAGCAACTTGCATCAGATATCAAAAACTTCATATTCCTGGTCCAGGGTATTGATCATCAAAAACCGATTGCGCAACAGTTGCCCTTTTCCTGTAAGGATTTTCACTACTTCCGACACTTCAATGGAGGCTACCAATGCCGGGGTAAATGAAGGGTTTCCCAGCTCCTGTTCTATCCCTTTGTTGCTGCCCCCCTGGTAGATACTCCCCAGGATATTGTCGCCGGGAAAAATGGTAGTAACCTGCCCGTACCAGCCGGCAATGGCACCATACACCATTGGAATGCCGAGCTTTTCAGCATATTTTTGCAACAACAGCCGGGTGGTCATATTGTCCAGCGCATCGCAAATCACATCATGTCCGGACATGATCTCTTCGGCATTGGATTCATCCAGAAATGCATGGATGGCAGTGAGTTTTACATCAGGATTCACCCGTGCGATGTGATCTCTGGCAACCAGAGCCTTGGGCTGACCTATGTTCTCTACATGGGAAAGGAGCTGGCGATTGAGGTTGCTTTCGTCGAAAACATCACCATCGATGGCGGTAATATGCCCGATGCCCAACCTTGCCAGCTGTTCAATCAAATGCCCGCCCAGGCCCCCGCAACCTACTACAAGGACCTTTTTTGCATGCAGGGAGAGGTTCTCTTCACGCGAGAGCATATTCTCATTCTTAATGTATCGTTTTTGCATTTTTCAGATTGATATAGATTTGCATGGGTGTCCGGCATCATCCGCCACCCACCGGGGGGAAAATACTCACCGTGTCACCATCTTTCAAAGGTTGATCAAACTTGCCGTCAAAACCGTTGATGAGCAAAATGGCCACATCGGCTGAAGGAATATCCAGCCTGTTAAAAATCGCCTGCGGCGTGGCAATGTCGGTGAAGTCCATCATCTGCTCTTTGCCTCTTCCTTCGCGCAAAGTGGCAAATAATCTTACTTTGATTTGCATACTGTTTTTGTTAATGTTAGAGAATGCCTGCGGTATACCGTCAAAAATAATCAATTGCAAAATACGAATTTTCTTGACCATAAACAATCAGCACAATTGGGTTCTTCCCCATGACAATCGAAATCCACATCATGGATAAGGCTGCACCCCTCCACAAGGTCGCAGTCAGGACAGGAAGGGTAATGATTGTTGTAAATCTTGTTGCGAAACCTCACATAACCAGGATCGCTCCAGATTGCCTGAAGGGGTTTGCTTTTCAGATTGCCGAAGCTGTATTGCCTGATAACCTTGGGTCGCCCGAACACTACTTCGGAACCCTGGTGCGAGAGCCGGTAACAGGGTACAATTTCACCCCGGGAGGTAATGTACGTAGCATCGTTATTTACAAATGCACAACGCCGCTCGGTTTTGAGTTCTGTTTCCGGGAAAATGATCCGAAGCCCCCGTTTGAAAGAATAATTGCGGATTCTATGAAACAGCTGCTTCAACTCCTGGTTATCGTATCGTTTGTACAGGATATCATCGGCCTGCTCTAAATGCTGGGGCATCAGGTGAGAGATCACAAGATTGCGGATTTTCTTTTCTGCCAGCACATCCATCAAGGGAAATATATCATCGATATTTTTCCTGGAAGCCACGAATTGTATATCAAGATGGGGAGTATCATTCTCCTTTTTCAGCTGGTTGAGAAAA
Source organism: Bacteroidales bacterium (assembly GCA_007131895.1). Lineage (GTDB taxonomy): Bacteria > Bacteroidota > Bacteroidia > Bacteroidales > UBA7960 > SKVR01. The sequence goes on from SLPR01000530.1 coordinate 6,707, forward strand.
TCAATCTCAGCCATCAGCTCCTTAAAGTCCACACCCCTTCCTTTGACCATCTGCTCCTGCATTCCATCAATGGAAACAATAAACAGGTTGATCCCTGCAACGGTTGGGGCGGTAAGTTTTTCCCTGAACATCGTTCCGTTTGAGGTAATCCAAATCTGCTTGTCTTTGAACATCTCTATGGTTTGATGAAAGAATGGAGACACCAGTGGCTCACCCATTCCGCCCAGCACGATGGTTTCCACAGAGGGGATCTCACGGATTTGCGCTACCACATCCTTCCACAAAGCTTCAGACATATCCCGGGGCTCATCGACCCATTGATGCCTGTAACAGATTTCGCACTCGAGATTGCAACTATCGGTAAGTTCGAGATATACTTTTTTTAGTGGATTGAGGTGGTATTGCATAAGAGATATCCGTTAAATGACTTCCCTGTTCATTGACAAAAAGGAAAAAAACTGCAACATGATTGTTGAATGGGAATACTGACGGTAAAAACGTCCGAAGCCCCCGGCACAAAGCAATGTATGGGGGCGTCGGACCAATTACAAGAGGGAAAAATTAAGCGGGAACACCCAGGGCTTTCAATTTATCAGCAGTGGGAATACCTTTTTCGTCCCAACCTCTTTCTTTGTAATAGAGAGGGAGCATCTCGGCAAGTCCACTCCTCTGCCCTTTGGAGGGCCCGCTTGGAATGGCTTCTTCGAGTAGTCGTTTGGGAAGTTTGTCCTGTGAAGGATCAATACCGGCTTTCAGATTCCAGATGCGTTCCAGGTTCCAGATACGGTCACCGGCCTCCAAAATATCAGCTGCAGTATGTTTCTTGCCGGTAACAGCGGTAAACATATCAGCATAATCATCTGCTGTGAGGGCAAAAGAGGTAAACAGGCACATTCCGCAGGAATCAATAAAAGCGGTGAGGTCCTGGAATATTTTCACCCACTCGGGCTTGCCTTTCAGCTCAGTTCTGTCCAGTTTTTCGGGCAATCCGAGAATTTCGGGTGAAATCAGATAGCCACGAACGTGACAGCCACCCCGGTTGGAAGTAGCATACTGAAGGCCCTGCCCCTGAATACCGCGCGGGTCATAAGCAGGAAGCTCCTGTTTTTTAACAGTCATAGACAGTTCCGGGTGGCCATAGGAATCGGCCAGGCGGTAAGAACCCTCGGCCATTTTGCTGGCAAGCGCACCATCGCGGCGTCCCAGTTTCTTAATCCATTCCACCATACTGTCGCCATCGCCAAATTTCAGACCCAGACCATCGAGTTCATCATCTTTGATATACCCTTTCTCGTACAACTCCATGGCTGTAGATACCGTGACACCGGCAGAAATAGTATCCATCCCCATTTCATTGGCCCAGAAGTTGGCTTTAATGGCGGCTTTCATATCAGAAACACCACAGGCAGCACTGAAAGCCCATACACTTTCATACTCGGGGCCACCGGTTTCAATTTCGTCAGCTTTGGTGTAGCGTCCACAGGCGATGGGGCAGGCAAAGCAGGACTCGCGCTTGATAAGGAATTGCTCAGCCATGGTTTCACCACTCACTTCTTCAGCCTTGTCAAAATAGGTTTCCTGGAAGTTTTTGGTGGGAAAAACTCCCGCTTCGTTGATAATATTAACCAAAACGTTGGTACCGTAAGTGGGAAGTCCGGCACCGGTAACACCATTTTCCTTGATTTGAGCCCGGCCTCTTTTTACCACTTCTTTCAGCGCATCGGGGTCAGCAACCGAAGGTTTGGTGGACCCTTTGATAACAATGGCCTTCAGATTTTTACTGCCTACTACTGCTCCCACACCAGAGCGTCCTGCTGCGCGGTTGAGATCATTCATCACTGCAGCAATTTTGGAAAGATTCTCTCCGGCAGGTCCTATGCAAAGCACTTTGGCCTTTTCCGGAGCATCCTTCATCAGTTCATTGGTGGTTTCGATGGTGGTTTTGCCCCAAATACCTGTAGCATCACGGAATTCAATCTTGTCATCCTCGATAAAAATACTGGTGGGTTTGGCAGCTTTGCCTTCAATAATCATAGCATCATAGCCGGCAAATTTCATTTCAGCACCCCAGTAACCTCCGGAGTTGGAGCTGGCTATGGTGCCTGTGAGCGGCGACTTGGTAACTACCATATAGCGACCTCCGGCCGGCGTGGGTGTGCCCGTCATGGGGCCTGTGGCAATGATAATTTTATTGGCAGGATCGAAAGCATCAATATTGGGGTCAACTTCGTCAAACATAATTTTGGACCCAAAACCCCGTCCTCCAATATACTTCATTGCTTCATCATGATTCAAATCGTCGAGCTTATAGCTGAGATCTGTCAGATTAATTCTTACTATTTTTCCTCTGTAACCGTGCATGTGTGTTATTTTTGGTTTGTAAATAAATGAGAATTTTTTGCTTGAAACCATTCGTAGCCCCTTTAAGTGCAATCGACAATCCAAACCCTGCACAGAACTGACAATCAGACTTCTAAACAAACAACAAAGCTGTGAAACAACTAACATCATGAAAAATTGCTTTGTTTCTGAACAGTTTTACCCTATATTTGTGTTCAGTTTATTGACACTGTTAAGATTCAGAACACATCCCGAACAAAACTATGACTTGAAAGGGGGCTAATTTATATTTAGATTGATTCTAAATTTCAAAAAACATTAGTGTCTGGTTGGGAACAGGAGATTTAGCTTCGCCCCTACATTCAACAAATTTTAAATATGAATTACCGGACACCAATGATCTAAAAAATACAAGAAAAAACATCCATCACAAGTATTATTACAACACCCAATTTTCGCACATTCACAAAAAAGCAACACAAATGCTAAAAGACTGGCGCACAAGGCTTGCAATCGTTTTTTTCAGTGGATTTATCATCCTGTTCATTGTTGCCCCTCTTTTGGGGCTTCTGCTAAGAACCAGCCCCTCAGAATATGTGCAAACCCTTCAGGATAAGGAAGTTTCCGCAAGCATCCGGCTTACCTTGTTTGCCTCCATGGGTGCGACTTTGATTTTCGGTCTCCTTTCCATCCCATTGGCATGGCTTCTGGCCCGTAAAAACTTTCCTCTCAAAGGCCTGGTAAACGGGCTTATAGATTTACCCGTTGTTATCCCCCATTCTGCTGCCGGGATAGCTTTGCTGGGAATAATCTCCCGTGGCACATGGATAGGACAGGCAGGCGAACAGGTGGGAATCAACTTTGTAGGAGGGATAGCCGGCATTGTTGTGGCCATGGCATTTGTAAGCCTTCCCTTTGCCATCAATGCCGCACGGGATGGATTTGCTTCTGTGCCGGAAAAACTGGAAAAGGCTGCCCTGAACCTGGGAGCATCACCCCTGAGGGTTTTCTTTACCATATCCCTGCCACTGGCAAAGCGCTCAGTGCTCAGCGGACTGGTAATGATGTGGGCAAGGGGGCTGAGCGAATTTGGTGCTGTTATCATCATTGCCTACCACCCCATGGTTACACCTGTTTTGATATGGGAAAGGTTTGCTTCTTTCGGGTTAAGTTATGCAAGACCTGTGGCGGCTGTATTTATTTTGGTTTGCCTGGCAGTTTTCGTGTTGATGAGGGTTCTCTCACAAAAAAATTATCATGTTAGAAATTAAAAACATAAGTGCAAAACTGGGAGAATTTGCCCTGAGAAATATTTCCCTGAGGGTGGAAAAAGGTGACTACCTCACCCTGCTGGGATTGTCGGGTGCAGGAAAGACCGTGTTGCTTGAGATTCTTGCCGGCCTGATAACAGCTGATGAAGGCACTATCCTGTTTGACGGCAAGGATATATCAGACATGAGTATCCAGAAACGCCCCTTTGGACTGGTTTACCAGGACATGGCATTGTTTCCACACTTTACCGTACGCAAAAACATCGCTTATCCGTTGCATGGGAAAGGCATGGCAAAAAAGCAAAAAGAGAAAAGAGTTCTTGAGCTGGCTTCTCTTACCCGGGTTTCTCATCTTATGGATCGGCACCCGGGAACACTGTCAGGAGGCGAGGCACAGCGGGTTGCACTGGCGCGCACATTGGCCTCTGACCCCGAAGTACTGCTGCTGGACGAACCCCTGGCAAGCCTGGATGTAACCCTGCGACTGGAACTTCGGGAGCTGCTCAAAGAAATCAATCAAAGTGGAAAATCCATCATTCACGTCACCCATGATTATATGGAAGCTGCTACCCTGAGCAAAACCATTGCCGTAATCGAGAAAGGCGAGTTATTGCAATGGGGCAGGCCCGATGAGGTTTTCAGAAAACCGGTTTCCGAATTTGTG
>SLPR01000534.1 GCA_007131895.1 Bacteroidales bacterium
AAATAATGTCAGCAATTATTTTATTATAAAAACCTGTTATAGCATAAATGTGATTTGTTTTTGCATCTGCCATTGCCTTTCTACAATCCCGATCGAGAAGTTCCTATTGTTTAAGCTGCTTATCAGAATCTTTCTGCAACTTTTTTCCAGTCAACAATTTTCCAAAACTCCGTTACATAATCAGGCCTGCGATTCTGGTAATCGAGATAATAGGCATGTTCCCACACATCGCAGGTTAGTAAAGGGGTTTTGCCGTCGCGCATAGGGTTTTCCGCATTGGGTGTTTTGGTAATTTCAATCTTACCATCCTTGTTCTTTACCAACCATGCCCAACCGGATCCAAATTGTGTTGCTGCTGCCTGTGCAAACTCTTTTTTAAAATTGTCGAAAGAACCAAAAGACTCCTTGATGGCTTCCATCAACTTTCCTTCTGGTTCGCCGCCTCCATTGGGCGAAAGGCAGTTCCAGTAAAAGGTGTGGTTCCACACCTGGGCTCCGTTGTTGAAAATCACTCCGTCTGATTTCATAATAATGTCTTCCAGACTGCTGTTTTCAAATCCGCTTCCTTCGATCAACTCATTGAGTTTGTTTACGTAGGTCTGGTGATGTTTTCCATAATGAAAACCAATGGTTTTCTCACTGATAATTGGCTCTAATGCATTGGATGCATAAGGTAAAGCCGGTAAATTGTGTGCCATAAGTGCTTTTTTTTAAAATGAAACATATTCATCAAAGGTAAATAAAGATGAGGCTTTTAACAAGTTTTAATCGGTATAATCGTGCCTTTTTTGTATTTTTAAACTTTCGGTTTTGCTGAAGGGTAAGGATTGGTAATACAGTATATTGAAGACCATAAGCTATGTTGAGATTTATGTCCAGATGCTACCCTTACCGTCACTAAACATAGAGAGTGGTAATATGTACCTGGGAGAGCCATTTCAGAGGAGCAGTTTGCATGATTCATAAAATAATAATGATAAAGCCTAAGTCAAAACCCTTTTTAATTAAAACTGTAAACCAGAATTTCCATAATAATTTAAATTCCATATCACAATGAAAATCAGGGTAACAAGAATTGTAACTTTAAGTGTGTTTGTTCTTTCACTGCTAATGTATTCCTGCGGTACTTCTTCCGAAGAACGGCGTCAACAAGAAATTGAAGATAGTCTGCGTCTTGAAAAGGAACGCCGGGATTTGCTTGAAAGGGCTAACAGGATGTTCCAGATCGATACTTTAAAAGGAGAAGAGAAAGTGGAAGGGGAAGAGCTTGAATAAGGGATGGTAAAACCAGGATGTATCTGTTCGTTACCGGACGGTGGTGTGCGGTTTTGCAACTAACTTTTACAGCCCGTGAAGCAAATGCTTTTGGTAATAATCATACAATCAGGAAGTAATGATGGTTTGCACAAAATTTGATGATGAGTAGTTAATCTCAATTATTGATGTACCAATCTTTTACAAAGTGGAACAAGCTTCAGTTGTCTTTTTTTTATTGCTTCTTGTAAGTTTTATTATTTCCTTGTTTGCCTGATTTTTATCGTACAAACCTGCTCCTGATATCAATGTTTGCCTTCGGCACTAATATCTGATGGGGTCGAATCCTTTACCGTATACACCCATTACATTAGATATGGAGATAAACGCTTCCGGATCGATTCTTTTGATGGTGCGGAAAATGAGATTGCTTTCATGACGCCTTACTACCACCATTAATATGCAGCTTTCTGATTTGCTGTACCATCCCTTGCCATTGATAAGAGTAACTCCCCGCCCTATTTCATTGGCAATTTGTTCGGCTATAAGCTCATGCTCTTTGCTAAATATAAACATTTGCACGCTCTGCCGATGTCCCATCAGCACCATGTCGATGGAATAAGAGGCCACAGCCATAAACACGAATCCATAAACCAGTATTTCCACAGACTGAAAAAGAAGGTAAGAACTGGAGATGATCAGTACATCCATGTAAAGAATTAATTTGCCTGGACTGATGTTGCGGTATTTGTTGATGATCATGGCAATAATGTCAGTACCCCCGGTGCTGCCACCCTGGGAAAAAACAAGGCCTACACTGGCTCCTCCCATCATCCCTCCGATAATGGTTGCCATAAACCGGTCAGAAACAAATGGCTCGGTAATGTATTGCTGCAAAACACTTAAAAAAACCGAGATTACAATAGTCCCATATATGGTGCGAATACCAAAAGGTAGTCCCAGACTTTTTATGCCAATAATTATCAAAACGATATTGATAAGAAAAAATGTTACTCCCACAGGAAATCCTGTTGCATAAAAAACCAGCGCGCTCAATCCTGTAACACCGCCTCCAACTATTTCAGAGGGTAATATGAAGGCCGTCCATGCCAGTGCATTGATAAACAAACCCAGGGTAATTATAGAGTAGCTCTTTATGGAACTCCAAATGGGATACTGAAATTTTTTTAGCTTCATAATATATTAACAATAAAAACGTTAGGCATAATGTGGGTTTTCTTCTATAGGGATGCAAAAGTAGTAAATCGCAATGAATTTATTGATAAGAATTTGTTAAGCTTTTGTATTCATGAATGCTCATTGGGAAGCCTCCCAAATGGGTCAGGAAGAAAACTTTAAAAATCCTTAAGGGTTAGATAGCATCGATTTTTTTTCGTACTTTTGAAGATCGTGATGTATTTATATACTATTGTAAAACGACACACGTTTATTTACCAAATTACCGGTATTATGAAAGCAAAGATTTTTTTTCTTGCAGTCCTGTTATTCCGTTCAGCTTTATT
>SLPR01000030.1 GCA_007131895.1 Bacteroidales bacterium
AAAACAATATTTTGCGGACTAACATACAAAACATTACGCGATTCGCTCAATAAAATACGCTCAATTCCTCTGTCAGAAGTTATTAACCAATCACCTATTTTAATTGCATTGCACCGGACATACGCCTGGTTGCAATGAATCAGTTTTTCATGGCATCTCTTTACCTGATTGTCAGTTATCTGGCTCTTGTGCAATATCCCATTGTGCGTGTGAAGGGCATTGTAACGGGCTGTTTCGGGGTATTGCTTACCAACGGGTTTGTCTCCCATCAAAAATGAAATTCCTTTTTCCTTTAGCAGTTTAATATACTTCTCAGGGGTGTTGGGTGCAACCACCCAGCCCCGGGGATGCTGAAAAAAGAAGATATCCGGATGTCCGGAGATGGCTTCATAGCAAATGCCTGAAGTAGAAAACTCAACCACTTCACCCACTTTCTGTAACCTTGCCTTAGCTGCCTCAGGTGCTTTTTTATCAATAAGTATCAACATAATACTTTCCCGGTTGAATAACAGGAGTGCCTATAAATTTCACCCTCTTACAGAACTTTTCCAGGAAAAGCCTGTTGCGGGCCTTATGCCCGATGGCTGCATTTAACTCAGCAGGGTTTACCTGTATAACGATTTTCCCGGCCTGATATTTCTGCGCCAGGGGAAACAACCTGTCAAACCAGACCTTTGTAAGCACAAGCTCTCCAAATGCAGGATGAAACGGTCCTGCCAGCAGTGTTGCACCGTTAAAAAATCCCTCGGAAGGATGAAGCCCCATACGCAGCATTTTTACCCCTGCCTGATGAAATACAACCCAAAGCCGGGCGCATAAACCAGCGGCCTCCTCTAAAGACTGCGGCTTATATTCACCTCTCTCAAAAAGTTTAGCCAAAGGGGTATCCCTGATGACAAGGGTGGGGTAAATTCTGGTGGTATCCGCCTGCAGTTTTATGATTTCCCTTGCCGTTTGCAGGGATTTTTCATCACTGTCACCGGGCAAACCGGTCATCATTTGAAGACCCAGTTCAAACCCCATGGCTTTAATCATCCTGGCTGCAATTTTAACATGGTCGGATGTGTGTCCACGACCACTTAGTTTCAGCACCTCATTATCAAGGGACTGGGCTCCCAGCTCAATGGCTGTTACACCCATCTTGTGAAGGTTAGCAAGAATTTCTTCTGTAATATAATCAGGACGGGTTGAAATTCTGATTCCTTTTATAATACCTTTTTCGATCCATGGCTGAACTACTTCAAGATACCGCTGTTGCATGAACATTTCAAGCCCTGTAAAACTTCCCCCGAAAAACGCCACTTCTACCTTGTTTCCGGCAGAGTCAATCGTAGAAAGGTGTTTTAGAATAACACCTTCAACTTCTGCTACATCCGGAGCCTTGCAACTTCCGGTGATGTTATACTGATTGCAGTAAACACACCGAAAGGGGCATGCAAGTTCGGGAATAAAAACGGGTATATTGAAATGGCGCATAACAAAAAAATTGCTCAAATATAGAAGTATTTAAGCAATGATTGCCATTGGAATTTTATGATTTTCTCTGATCGTTGAAAATTCGTCTTTACCAGAAAACGCCAAAAAGGTGGTTTTCCTGAACGCAAGAATTATTTACTACACAGTTTCACAAATAAAAACCGGAAGTTCTCTTTCGCTTTCGGTTGTTTTGTTTCTATCTCCGAAAATCAATTTATCCAGCTTCCCTTTGCCCGGATTTACCAAAGCTATCATATCAGGCTTGATTTTATTTACAAAGTCTTCCAGTCCGTCAATAAAATTTTCATTGCTCAGCAAATTGATGGAATAGTTTTCGAGATTTTTGCTCTTGGCAAACTCATGCAAGGTTTCAAGGGCATGATGGGTGCTTTCATTAGAATCGACCATAATATGAAGCAATTGCAAATGAGCATTCAGCAACCGGGAAAACTCAATTATCGGATCTACCCCATTTTGGCTTGGTTTCTCCAAGTCAATGGCCAGTACAATATCATGAATATTTGTATTCACAGGCTCATGGGTAAGTACAATCATGGGATAATTTATCTTTTCAGTTTTTTCTCTTGCCTGCAAACCAAAAACAATCTCCAAAAAAGAACTCCTTTCTTTACTGCCACATACCAGTAAGTCTGCTTTATATTTACGCATTAAATCATTAACACTATAGTGGGGGTGGCTGTATTCCAAGTGGGGAATTATCTTTACATATTCATTGGTGTTTTCTTGCGCTTGTTTTTCAATAATCGCTTTATGCTTTTTCAGAATTTCTGTATTAAGATGAGATTCCAGTTCAGATTTTATGCTAAGGTTGCTTTGTCGGCCTGCATCAAGGGCCTGCTGTTGAGCCGAAAGAATTACATTCAACAGGACAATCTCTTTCACTCCAAGATCAGCAGCAAGGTCCGCAGCAAAAACCAGGGAAATTTCGGAGGGACGGTTCAGTTCCGTTAAAACCAATATTCTTTTCATTTGCATACACATAATTTTTTTTTAACTTTGCTTTACAATGCTATTGAAGCTAAAGTATCAGAATAATACAATTCCTCCCCAAAGACAAAAAAGCCTTTATATCACAAGTGCATTCTTTTTACTTAATCTACTTCGAATTTTATACCATTTTTGATCAAAAAAAAAAATGTATGTATTATGCTGATAATAAGCTATCTGTATTACAGGGAAAACATTGATAAAACCAGAAATGTAGAACTATTTCAACACATCTGAGCAATTCCAAAGGGACTACGAGATTTGTATTTTTTTTTAACAAAAATATACTAT
>SLPR01000148.1 GCA_007131895.1 Bacteroidales bacterium
AAATAAAATATCAGGCATTTTTTAATAAAACGAAAGTGTATTGCAATGGAGAAAGCAGAAATAAAAACATTGGTTAATAAGGAAATAGAACAAACCCAAAAGATTATCAAAGAATACGAGGAGCTGGTGAAACCTGAGGCTCCCGATGTGGCCATTGGCCGTGTTTCGCGCATGGATGCCATCAACAACAGGAGCGTAGTAGAAGCCTCTCTGCGGCAGGCCCGCCAAAAACTTGAAAAACTCAACTATGCGCTCGACAAAGTAGATAAACCCGATTTTGGCAAATGTATGCGCTGCGGAAACGAAATTCCCATCGGACGCATCTTAATCAGACCCGAAAGTTTACACTGTGTGAATTGTGCACGGTAACGATTAAAAAAGAGTCCAATGTGAAAAGTCCATTGTCAATGAACCCGAGCGAAGCTCGGCTTAGCCAATTGCCGAAAACCAGTTCCCGGAGTAGACTTTAAAAAATCCTTTCCCATTAAAAATATTTTCCCGGTTATCTTTTTAAGGTAATTCGGGAAATATTTCATAATTATTCAGGCATAAACGTACTAATTTTCCTGATCATCCTTTAACTTTACAGGAAGAAATGAATTAGTCATTAAAAACCCGACAAAACCATGAGTGAACTTATCAACAATTCAGAAGCCCGTAAAGCTAAATTAAAGGAGTTGATTTTAAAACTCCACAAAGGAGAATCGGAAGCCAGTGTAAAGCACGAGTTGGTGGAGAGCCTGAGTCAAATTCCTTACGGGGAAGTAGTAGAAGTAGAGCAGGAGTTAATCAGCGAAGGGCTGCCTGAAGAGGAGGTTTTAAAACTCTGCGATGTGCATGCCTCTGTATTGCGAGGACATGTGGATCTGAGCGGCACGCAGGAAGTTCCGGAAGGACATCCGGTGGATGTGATGCTCAAAGAAAATGTCGAAATACGAAAAGTAACAGAAGAGGCCCGGAAACTGATCAGTGTAATGCGCATTGCTTCTGCTGAATCACTTCCTGCTGATATTACAAAATTGCGGGGATTGTTCAACAATCTGTATGATGTTGACAAGCATTACCTTCGAAAAGAGTACCTGTTGTTTCCTTTCCTTGAGCAGGAGGGTATCACCGGGCCTCCCAAGGTGATGTGGGGCAAGCAGGATGAAATTCGTGAGCAAATCAAAGGATGCATCGAAATCTTACAGTCGGATGATATGTCGAAAGACGAGTTTGCGGCCATCATAGAAATTATTCTGCATCCCACTCTAACAGCCATTGACGATATGACACTGAAAGAGGAAGAAATCCTTTTCCCTATGTCGCTGGATAAACTCACCGATGAGCATTGGCATCAGATAAGCCGGCAATCGCTTGAATTTGGTTTTTGTTTGTACGATCCACCGGTGAGCTGGTCTCCCGAAGGGATGGAAGATACAGGACTGGAAGGTATGCAACAAACCGCCGGTCAGGTGCAGCTACCCACCGGCAACCTGAAACTGGAAGAGTTGTTGGCCATTCTCAATACCTTGCCCATTGATATGACCTTCGTGGATAAGGACGATAAGGTAAAATATTTCTCCCAGGCTGCCGACAGAATTTTTCAGCGTAACAGGGCTATCCTTAACCGTGATGTGCGTCTTTGCCATCCCCCGGCAAGTTCCCATGTAGTAGAAAAAATCATAGAAGACTTCAAAAGCGGAAAACATAGTCGTGCTCCCTTCTGGATACAGATGGGAGAGAAGTTTATTCACATTGAATATTTTGCGCTCCGCGATGCCAATGGTGAGTACCTGGGTACCCTTGAAGTGTCGCATGATGTGGGCCCCTATCGAAAACTGGAAGGAGAACAGAGGATTCTTTCCTATGAGTAAATTGAAACAGAATTTATTTGAAAGAACCAAAGTGAGTCCACTCCGAAAACTCGTTTTCGGAAAATTGACTTCCGTTAGAGCTTACGGTTCGTGAAACTTACTATATTTTTAATTGTCTGAATATAAGATAATTAAATTAGTGTTAATTCGTGTAATTTGTGGACAATAGACTTTTTAGCGTGGACTCAGAAGTTAATTTTAAAAAAGAAAATCATGAAAGATAAATCCCCCATAACCCCCAAAAGCAAAGTGCTGCAGGTGATTGAAGAATATCCTGAACTGGAAGATATTCTCATTAATTATGTTCCAGCCTTCAAAAAATTGAAAAATCCGGTGTTGCGCAAAACCGTGGCAAAGGTTGCCACTTTGCAGCAGGCAGCCTCCATTGCCAATGTAAAAGTGGATGAACTTATCAATCACTTACGAAAAGAGGTTGGGCAGGATCTGGTTTCAGCAGGAGAAGAAGCTGGGTACAATACTACCCGGCCTTCATGGTTCGATGCAAAGAAAGTTATCATGGAACTGGATGCTTCTGAGATGCTGGAGCGGGGAGAGCATCCCGTCAACCAGGTGATGGCTGACTTAAAAGATCTCCCTGCAGGTTCTATGTATGCCCTGAAAGTTCCTTTTTTACCCGCCCCGCTCATCGACAAAGCGTCAAGTCTCAATTTTGAACATTGGGTGCAGCAGGAGGATGGACATTACAAGGTGTGGTTCTTTAGGCCCTGATAGTTAGCCTTCCTTAGCATTCTTATGATGGTTTAAAAAAAAGAGCCTGCCCTGAAGCAATTCGGGGCAGGCTCTTGTGTTTTTATAAGGAAAGTTTTGGCTTTCTTTTACTTTGGGTGGCTTAGTGTATCACCAGTTTCACCACCCGGTTTTCTTCTTTTGTCCTAACGTAAACAAGGTAAGTTCCT
>SLPR01000293.1 GCA_007131895.1 Bacteroidales bacterium
AACTAAAGCAAATACAAAAAGGTAAAGTTTGTTCATTCTTTTATATTTTGGTTACATTATTTTTCCGCTGTGGCGGGCATTGTTGCATAAGACTAAGATTATGTATCTCCGGCTAACCGGAACAGTTTCCGTTGAGCCGGTTGTTCATGCTTTTTGGGTTGTGATTTGTGGTGTGTATCTTTTGATTGATAACCCCGGAGAGATCTGACTCTCCGGGGTTGGCAATTCATACTCAGGTTTATCTCTTAACATGGTCAATTCCTATACCGTAAGGAATTACACCGGTAACATAAAATTCAGGTTCTTCGCTGCCGTCGAGCATCCATCTTTTGATGCCAGACTGGCTTCCGTCGCCCACGATGACACCCAAAGAGTTAATGTCTTCTTCATGGCGGAAGGGGTAGTAAAGGTATCCACCATCTGCATCAACAACCATTTCGGTAACATAGGTTCTTTCGGCTTCACCCCCTTGCTCAGAAAAGTCGGTGAGAGGATCAATAAGCTGGATGTTGTTTCCATCGATATCACAAACATACAGCCCCATATCCAATCCACCGGCTGCCTGGTTTACAGCAAAGTAGATCTTGTCGTTGTGGGTATCCACTTCGAATGTTCTGATTTTGTAATGGAAGAGGGGGTCGATTTTTCCCAGGTATGCACCTTCGGTAGTAAACCGGTACAACCCTCTTCCTGTGCCATGCTTGCTGTACCAAACTTCGCCATGCACTATCCTGATGGCTCCGTCGGTCCATCCAAAGGCTGAAGATACTCCGATGGCATTGGCCAGGTCACTTCCTTCGGCAGCCTGATGGAAGATATAAGGTTCGGGGTAGTCTGCATCCTGTTCCTGATAATTCAGACTACGGGCACCCTGGAACCTGTCCAGCCAGTATACTGTACCGTCGGGGCCTACAGTGCCCACAAAGGGGTCGTCGCGGTAGTCATGATCATGACCAGTGGCGGTTATGGTCCAGCGGTTGCCACCATTGAGGTTGGTGGTGAAGATATATCCGTCGGCGGGTGTGTCTGCCGGTGCAAAACGGATGTTCTCACCTGCTACAGTAATTACGATTCTTTCTTCATGAACGGTAACAGAAAGTGCATGCAAGCCAACGTCAACCCCGATATTTTCGTGGGGCAAATCGGTGCCGGTATAGAGCATTTTCTTGTACAAATTCTGGTTGATGGCATTGGTAAAATAAATTGTTTTGGCAATCTCCGCCTGAACATTTATGATTCGGGAGGTTGTCAGGGTTTCCACACCATCAAACAGGGTCAGCGATACGGTATACTCTCCGGGTGGGTTGTAAGTGGTAAAAGGCATGGGCTCAACAGAGGTTTCACCATTGCCAAAATCCCATTCGTATGTCACTTCGTCTTCCAGACCGGGATATTCAAAAAATACAGCCCTGAAGGTTACGGTGTCGTCATACACAATACCCCCGGGAGGATCTATCTCGATGCGAACATTGGGTTTTTTTACGGTAAACTCCCTCAGGTAAAGCTTTTCTTCCCCTTCTGTAGTTACGCGCAGGGTAGCTTCATAGACTCCCGGCAGGGCATAATGCACTCTTTCGGGCTGAATGGCGGTGGTGATAGTATCGTTGGTTATTTGACCACTTCTCATGATTCTTCCTCCGGGGAAGGTCCAGTGGTAAGATTCTCCATGCTTGGAGGTGTTGATGAACTGGACTTCGGCCGGGGCATCAAGGTTATCTGCATCGGTAATGGTAAATCCAACGATAGGATCGCCCCATTCTTTTTCTTCATCTTTATCACAGGCAGTAAATACAATAGCTGCAGCTGCCATCAGGATGAAAATACGAAATAAAAGCAGTTTTTTCATGTGTTCAGAATTTTTAATTATTAGGTCACATGTAGCCTCCGGTTTAATCATTCTTTTGCATGTATTAAGAATAAAGCATGGAGGTTTCATATTAAGTGTTTATGTGTTTTATAGTACTCTGAATGTTCTTCGTGAACTGGCGCCTTCGTCCATTCCTTCAAGTATGGCTTCCGTTTCAATGGTTACACGGGTGTTGTCGGTTGCGGCAGCCTCGGTAAGATAATCGTTGAAACGTTCCCTGTCGATATTGTCCACGTAATACTGGATTCCGGCTTCAGTAAGCTCCCCGGTAAAGAAACCCTGGTTGTCAATTTTGAAATAGACCACAGAAAAGGGGCTCAGGTTGGGGAAGATATCCAGCAAAATGTCCCTGTTTAAGGTAGTGCTGAAAGTCTGGACAAAATAGTTGAAAACTGCATCGTCCATGGCCAGAATGAGCGCCTCGTTGCTTTGTTTGCTCAATGCGTATTGCTGAGGAACACGAAAAGGATGATTAATAACATAGGCGTTCTCCAGGGTTTGATAATAATCATTGAGTACTTTCCCTTCCTCCGGATAGGTAACAAACAGGGTGGGAGGGGTAATGATGGAGTCTTCCGCCAGGAATGCTTCTCTCTGGTATACGGTGTCAGCCACGTTGAAGGCTATTTTCACTTCAAAAGTGCGCAGCTTGAATCCCTGGTGCGAAAAAGTGATGGTTTCAATGTCATCATTCACCGCCCAGGAAACATTTCTGAGGTTGAGGGTATCACCGGCGGGTGCGTCAGGCATTTGAGCCAGCAGGTTGAAGGGTACGATTTTGCCTGTGAGCTCACCCTGATCTGCCAGGGGGTCATTTTTTTCACATGCCCACAATGCAGTCATCAAAATCAGGATATAGAATTTAAATTTCGTTTTCATTGTATTGCGGGTTTA
>SLPR01000341.1 GCA_007131895.1 Bacteroidales bacterium
GAGCAGTTGAGTATCATTTCCATGCTCAGCAAAAGGGATCATCCCACCCAGAAAGAAATTGGTGCTTACCTGATTATGGACAAAGTCTCTGTAAACCGTACCATTGACAGACTGGAAAAAGCTGGTTGGGCTAAAAGAGTGGTGTCGGAAAAAGACCGCCGCTCCAAAACCATTGCATTGACCCCCGGTGGTCGGCAATTGTACGATTCGCTTTCACAATATGCCGAACAGGTACTGGAAAAAGCGCTGAAAGAACTGAACGACCAGGATGCCCGCCAGCTGTTTGGTTTGCTGGAAAAGGTGTACTTCAATCTTACATAAACCCTTTTACAATTACAACTGCTGCCACGGCCATAAGAATAACTCCCACTAACCGGTTGATGTTGCGGGAAATCCGCTCCGATCGGCCAATAATTTCTTTCCCAAAAAACGCGTAAGCCCATAGCGTCCCCATCTTACCCATGGCTATTCCTGTAAGAAAAATTACAATGGTAGCAGGGGCATGAGGTAAAAGTCCCGCAGATGACAAGATGCTACCTGCGATAATCCAGTAGGCCAGCACCTGCAGGCTGAGCAAATTCAGTAAAACACCATAGGAAAAACCACCGAAAGTAGGGTTAAAGTTAAATTCGAACTTTGATTTTCTGATAAAAAACACAACTCCTGTTGCGAGCAATATGGATGCGGAGATTATATGAAACCACAAGTTGTTGTGGGTGTACTCCCAAATGAATTTTCCGGCAAATATCCCTGCCATTCCATAACCTATCTCAACCACACTTGCCCCGGTAGAAACCGGAAGTGTGGAGCGGATGCCTTTGTTTACAGCACTCTGCAGCACACTCAGGTTGACCAGCCCGAAGGGTAAGGCTCCGATAATGCTGGCAGCAATGCCTGTGGCAAGGTAAAGGGGAATGTTGGAAATAGCCTGTAAAAACATCAGTGTAAGGTTTTGAAGGTGGAAATATCTCGCTTGTGGAGTTGTGTAAGGTTGAAATAGTCCTCCCTTGCGGCACTATCCAGGCCCGGAAAATCATGTAGTTGCTCAGGCATATTCTCCGGATGGAGCATATAGGCAGCTCCTTGCGTATAGGTCATCTGGCCCAGTTCGGGATAAAAAATCCGCGAGTCCCGGGCTACTTGTTTTTGGGGATCGCTGGTGCCATAAATGTGGATGGAAAGTGCGTTGTTTTTTCCTGCATTGCCCATCATGTGGATAACATTGTTGTAAACAGCGGCTGTTTGCCCTTTTAAAAAGGGGCGGCTGTCTATTAGGCTAAGGTAATTATTACTGAAGTGATATAAACGATGGGTGAAATCGTCCAGGGCCTGCACGCAGCCCCATTGGGTTGTTCCGTGGTCGTGAATGGCAGTAAAATCGCCGGGACACCATGACATGAGGTATATACAAAAGAAGTTACATTTATACAGTTCTCTTCTGCCATAGCTTTCTTTGGCAGCATGGTTGAAAGTATGGAAAGGTAATATTTCTTCTCGTTTAACCGGATGATTATTTACGATGCCTGCCAGCTCATTGCTGTTCCTGGGTGCATTTTCCTGTATCTCGTTAATCAATTGGATGACTGAGGAAGGAAGGGATGTCTTCATCATTGGGCAAAATTTAAGGTTTGAAAATCTCGGTCACGATTATTCCGGTATGGATGTCTTTGAGGGAAAACTCCACATATTCGATGGAGGGCATCAGGAAACTGCCACCGGCAAAACGTACATACATTTTGGTCAATTCTTTTTCGCCGGATTGGGTTGAGGTAAAAACCCTGTAGCTCCCATCGGATAATTGTTTTAAAGTAAAGGTTTTTTCTTTGAAGGCGGCAAAATAAAACGAAGCCTGCCATGGGGTTATTTCCGTGTACTTTAATCCATAGGATCGGTTTTGTTGCAGTCGGGTCAGGGGCTCAGTCCTGCCATTGGCGGTATATCTTTTCCAGTAAGAGTAAACAGGCTCAATGGGGTGAAGCGTACCCTCCGGTGTGAGGTTAACCTGGTAGTAGATCTTGTCTGCATCTCTGCTCCTTTCAATGTTGAAAAGCAGAAGTTGATTGTTGTTTCCGGCAGCCCCCGGGCTTTCCATCTGAGAGAAAGCCACGGCGGTTATAGAAAAAATGAAAAAGCAGAGCATCGTAATTTTTCGCTTCGGTTGCATAATAAACGCTTTTATCATTGTGACCAGGATTTGGAAAGTGTAGCAGTATTACTCTTTGCGGTAACTGGCCACCACGGTAACCTCTACTTTGTCAGCAATATTAGAGGATGGCTTTCCCCGTGAAAAAGTAACGTCGTAATCGGCCAGGGTAACAAAAAACACACTGCGGGTTTCAACCACATCTCCATTTACTTTGATGGTGCCTTTTTCACTGATTTTGTTAGTTACCCCTTTGATGGTTAGATCTCCCTCAACATGGGCTTCGTATTCTCCATTGGTGGAAAAGTCTATCTGGTCCAGGTTCATAATCTTCCCTACCAGGCGGCCTGTTGGGTATTCGCTGGTGTTCAGAAATCTTTTCTGGTTAAAGTGTCTTTGCATCAGCGACTTTTCAAATTCGAAACTTTGCATGGGCACGCTAAATACCACATTTCCGTTTTCCAGGTTGATGGTGCTGGTACTTGCATAGTTGTTAGATTCAATGTCTTCGGCCGGTGTAGATGAGAAAAACCGGATGTGGGTGTTATCTGTCAGTAATCGGTTTTGTGCATAGGTAAATAGGCTGAAGAATAGTAATGCTGTAAAA
>SLPR01000362.1 GCA_007131895.1 Bacteroidales bacterium
AGTCAATCATGCCGGGTTTGATTTCGGCAATGGCCGAATGGGCCCTGTCATAAACCACTTTACTACCGCGGCTTACGGCTCCGGTTTCCAGGAAATAGATGCCCATGCGATCGCCACCGCGTACAATGTTTTCGGTATTTACACCATAGCGTTTCAGGTCCATGATGCAGGCCTCGCCAATGTCGTTTTTGGGCAGTCGGGTAACAAAATCAACAGGTATGCCATAGTTGGCAAGCGATACTGCCACATTGGCCTCGCCGCCACCAAAGGTGGCATTGAGTGTATTGGCCTGGCTAAAGCGCAGGTATCCGGGTGTTGCCAACCGCAACATGATTTCTCCGAAGGTAACTACTTTATTGTTGCTCATGTTTTTAAGGTTTTGAAATTTTTACCTGATTATTATTTCTGTTCCTGGCAGGGCAGTTTCTTGGTTCTGAGGATACCCAGTTCCATACCACGCAGCTCTGCCATACCTTTGAGCAGGCCAATAGCAGAATAGCCAGGATTGGTTTTTTTGTCGAGGTCGTCCAGGATTACATGTCCGTGGTCGGCACGCATGGGGATCCGGAAGTCGCTTCTCTTGTCGCAGTAACGTTTGTTCTGTTCTTCCAGGATGGCTTCCACCACAGCATACAAATCCACATCGCCTTTCAGGTGCTGATCTTCCAGGAAGCTGCCATCTTCGTAACGCTTCACGCTTCTTAGGTGGGCAAAATGGATATGAGGCCCGAGATCTTTCACAAACCGCACCAGATCGTTATCAGCCCTAACGCCCAGAGAACCGGTGCAAAGGGTAAAACCGTTGGCCGGAGAGGGATTCACAGCAAGGATTTGCTTGTAATCTTCCAGGGTACTTACAATCCGTGGCAGGCCAAAAAGCGAACGTGGAGGATCATCGGGGTGGATGGCAAGGCGCATACCCGATTCTTCAGCAACAGGAATGATTTTGTTGAGGAAATAGGCCAGGTTTTCGCGGTACTTGTCATTGTCAACACCTTTGTATTCAGCAAGGCGATTGCGGAATTCTTCCAGGCTGAAACCTTCAAAAGAGCCAGGCAAACCAGCGATGATATTGTGCTGTAAGATTTTCTTTTGCTCCTCTGTGAGGGTAAGGAAAACCTCATGAGCCTTTTCAATTTCTTTGGCAGTATAGTCGTTTTCAGCACCTTCACGTTTAAGGATAAACACGTCAAAGGCTACAAATTCGCTCATCTCAAATGAAAGTGCGCGGGCGCCATCTTCCAGTTCCAGATTAAGATTGGTACGGGTCCAGTCTACCACAGGCATGAAGTTGTAGACAAGGGTTTTCACACCAATGGATGCCACATTGCGCATGCTGACGATGTAGTTATCGATATACTGGTCGCGATCGGCACGGCCCAGCTTTATGCTGTCGTGCACAGGGATACTCTCAACTACCTCCCACGAAAGTCCGGTGGGGCGAGGGGGATGAACGGAGTCGTCCCATTCAATAATGCGCTTTCTTTCTATTAACGGCTCGAGGTGCCATACATCACCTACAGGTACTTCATGCAATGCATTTACAATTCCGGTAGCACCGGCTTGTCTTATATCCCGGAGGGAAACAGGGTCGTTGGGTCCGTACCATCTCCAGGTTTCAATCATTCTGTTCATATTTTTTATTGTTTATTCGTTTATGCGATTATTCGTTTATCCGTTTATGGGTTGAAGTATTTAATTGTTGAAGAGTTTAAGAATTGAAAAGTTGAAAAGTTTATTTATTTAATTGTTAAATCAACATTAAACCATAAACTCCTAACTCAAAACTCTTCTCTGATTACTATTCACTCTTCACTTTCCATTCTTCACTTTTCACTTTTCGTTTTTCACTTTTCACTAAACTCCCCCATACGCACTATATCCACCATCAACCGGCACAACAATCCCGGTAATGAACTCCGAAAGATCAGAAAGCAGGAACAAAAGGGTTCCGGAGATATCTTCGGGGTTGCCGAATTTGCCCATGGGTGTGCTGGCAATGATTTTATTTCCGCGGGGAGTCAGTTCGCCGGTGCTCTCGTCGGTGAGCAGGAATCGGTTCTGGTTGGTGAGGAAAAACCCGGGAGCAATGGCATTAACCCGTATACCGGTTTTGCCCAGATGCACTGAAAGCCACTGGGTAAAATTGTTGATGGCCGATTTGGCTGCTGAGTAAGCAGGAATCTTGGTCAGTGGACGGAAGGCATTCATGGAGGAGATATTGATTACCCCGCCTTTGCCTGCTTCAATCATATCGGTAGTAAATACCATGGTGGGCAGCAGCGTGCCGATGAAGTTTAGGTCGAACACCTGGCGGAAACCTTCCATCTCAAGTCCGTAAAATGTGTTTTCCCATAAACCTTCCATGTCAGGTACAATTTCTTCTGCTTTGGTAGTTGCTTTGGGGGAGTTTCCGCCTGCACCATTGATAAGGAAGTCGATAGAACCAAATTCCTGGTTAACAAGCTTTTTGGCTTCTTGCAATGATTTTTTATCAAGTACATTGGCAGCAATGCCAAGGGCTTTCACTTTAAATTTTTCGGTAATCCGGATGGCCAGTGAATGGGCTGCTTCAGGGTTGATATCCAGAATGGCCAGATTGATACCCACAGCGGCAAGAGCTTCAGCCATGGAAGCGCCCAGGATTCCACCACCACCGGTGATGACGCAGTTTTTTCCTTTCAGATGCTCAAAATTGATTTCTGTCATGTTTTTTAGATATTTAAATAATAGTCAATAT
>SLPR01000307.1 GCA_007131895.1 Bacteroidales bacterium
GTGCTGGCCTACGGAGGGATGGCAGCCCAAACCCAGCGTGCCACACGTACCGAAAATATTTTGTTGTGGGAACCCTGGAATGAAAAAAACATCCACAAAGCGATGAAGGAGGTGGAACAAGAGTTTACGCCCGTGTCAGACGCGCGTTCCCACGCGGAGGCGCGCAAAACGGCTGCATCTAATCTGCTGTTGAAATTTTTTCTTGATACTACTGATAACCTGTCTGCGGACTAATTTGTTGCTGCAAACAATCAATCCGGCTAAAAACCAAAATTGCATGACCATGGAAAATACAACCCTATACCACGACAGCGCGCACAAGCATGTTTCCGGCGAATCGGTTTATGTCAATGATATGGATGGCGGAACGCAGATGCTGCACGGTCATGTTGTGTACAGCGAAAAAGCCCATGCCAGGATCATTTCCTGCGATGTGGAAGCTGCCCGGGAGGTTTGCGGTGTTCATGCTGTTCTTACCCATAAAGATATACCCGGAGAAAACCAGATGGGGCCGGTGGTACATGACGAACTTTGTCTGGCTGTGGATGAAGTAATTTTTATCGGGCAGGCCATTGTACTCATTGCTGCCGAAACACCTGATATTGCCAGAGAGGCTGCCACAAAAGTAAACATACAGTATGAAGAGCTACCTGCTGTTGTCACCCTTGAAGAGGCCATGGCCAATGGATCCTCCATGGGCACACCCAGGATTATCAGCCGTGGTGATGTGGACACAGGATTGAAAAATGCACCCCATCGTCTCTCGGGGCGCCTGACCACCGGAGCGCAGGAGCACTGGTACCTGGAAACCCAGAGCTGTTTGTGTGTGCCTGGGGAAGACAATGAGATGAATGTATTCAGTTCTACGCAACATCCCTCCGAGACCCAGGCCATCGTTGCAGAGGTGCTGGGAGCAAACAGAAATGATGTTACTGTGGAAACCCGACGCATGGGAGGTGCTTTTGGGGGCAAGGAAACGCAGGCCAATCACATTGCTGCATGGGCTGCCCTGCTGGCCAACGCTACACGGAAACCCGTGAAAATTCATTTGTTTCGAGATGATGACCAGATCATGACCGGCAAACGCCATCCTTTTATTGCGGATTATGAGATAGGTTTTGATGAGGAAGGAAAAATCCTTGCGTACAAGGTACTGCTGAACTCCAATGCCGGTTCATCCACCGATTTGAGCATGGCCATCCTGGAAAGAGCGGTGTTTCATGCTGAAAATTCCTATTACATCCCGCATATCTATGTGGAAGGGAAGGCCTGGAAAACGAACCTTCCCTCCAACACTGCCTTTCGTGGCTTTGGCGGTCCCCAGGGGATGGCCGTCATTGAGAATGCCATCGACCGCATGGCACGATACCTGAAAAAGGACGCTGCACTGGTTCGTTACATTAATTTTTACGGGATAGACCAGCACAATACCACCCATTATGAGTTGCCGGTGGAAAACAACCGCTTGTACACCCTTTGGGATCAACTGACAGCATCCTCAGATTACCATAAGCGAAGGGAGCAGGTCAACAACTTTAACCAGAAGAGCCGCTATGTGAAAAGAGGGCTTGCCCTTACCCCGGTGAAGTTTGGCATTTCTTTCACCACCAGTTTTCTCAACCAGGCAGGTGCTTTGATAAACATCTATCAGGACGGCACCGTTTTGGTCAATCATGGCGGCACCGAAATGGGGCAGGGGCTTCATGTGAAAATGCTGCAGGTGGCGGCTTCAGAACTGGGCATTTCCCCGGAAAATATTAAAGTAAATGCCACCAACACCTCCAAAGTGCCCAACACTTCGGCCACGGCAGCTTCATCAGGCAGCGACCTCAACGGGATGGCCATCAAAAATGCGGCTGAGAAACTCAAAGAGCGTCTTGCTCCCCTGGCTGCTACTGAACTTATGAAGCGAAAGGGTGGGGGCGTGGAGGCTGATAGCAGCACAGTGAAGTTTGAAAATGACTTTGTCTTTTTCAGCGATGACCCTGAAAACCTGATTACTTTTAAAGAGCTTATACCCCTGGCTTACCTGGCGCAAATCAGTTTGAGTGCCACGGGGTTTTACAAAACACCCGATATCCATTTCGATAAACAGGCAGGCAGAGGCAGACCCTTTCATTATTTTGCCTTTGGCATGGCCGTGGCGGAAGCAGAGGTGGATATGCTCACGGGACACTACAAAAATCTCCGCACCGATATTCTGCACGATGCAGGAAAATCTCTCAATCCCAACGTAGATTTGGGGCAGGTGGAAGGTGCCTTTATCCAGGGGGTGGGCTGGTGCACCACCGAAGTAATCAAATGGAACGAGCAGGGGGTGATGTTGAACCACAGCCCTGACACTTACAAAATACCTTCCGTTCAGGATATCCCTGAAGATTTCAGGGTGAAGCTGCTGGAAGGCGTGCCCAACCCCAATACCATCAAGCAAAGCAAAGCTGTGGGAGAGCCTCCGTTTATGCTGTGCTTCTCAGTGTGGCTGGCCATCAAGGATGCCATTTCTGCCCTCGCCAATCATGAGGTGGAGCCGGATTTTGCGCTGCCGGCGTCCAATGAGGTGATTTTGTTATCGGCCAGGAAGTTGATGCAAAGGTGAGGATACGACTGCAGTTCATGCCCTTTATAACGAGACAAACCAGTGAGGGTATGACTACAGTTCATGCCCTCACTAAGAAAATAAAATACTTATGAAAAATACCCACACAATCTCCGGAGTAATAATTGACATAGAGAACCGA
>SLPR01000415.1 GCA_007131895.1 Bacteroidales bacterium
CCAAGAGAAAGCCTATAACCATGACAAAAAAACTTACCCCCGAACGCATCAGCCAGTGGACTGAAAAAATCGTTAACAACAAAAACATTTTCAGCGCAATTTTTCACGTGGAGAACGAAGACCGCTCCTTTTTGCATACGGCGGCAGCAGGTGATATCCAACCTGAAAGCAAATACTTTATTGCCAGCACTACCAAACTTTATGTTAGTGCCGTGCTGCTGCGATTGATGGAGGAAGGAAAAATTTCACTGGAGGACAAACTGAACAAGCATCTTCCCGATGAGATGGTTCAGGGGCTTCACGTTTACAAAGGAACAGACTACAGTGAGCAGCTTACCGTTCAGCATCTGCTTTCCAATACTTCGGGCATCCCCGATTACTTTTTTCACAAACAACCCGACGGTAAAACGGCAGCAGATGCCCTCATTGGCGGCGACGACCAGCCCTGGCACCTGGAGAAAACCCTGGAAGTGGTAAAAACCCTCACACCCAAATTCAAGCCCGGCGCCAAAGCCGCCTATTCCGATACCAACTACCAGCTGCTGGGTCGCATCATCGAAAACATCACCGGCAAACCCATTGACGAAGTATTCAGGGAATTCATTTTCGAACCCCTCAAATTGCAAAATACTTACTCCTACAAAGACATCACCGATACCAGCCCGGCAAAGTTCTATGCCGGCAGCCAGCCTTTATGGCTGCCCCGTTATATGGCTTCGGTTACTGTGGAGGGGGGAATTGTTTCCACTGCCGAGGAATCGGCCAGAGTGCTGCGCGCCTTTTTCAACGGCGAGCTCTTCCCCAAAGAACGCATTGAAGCCCTCAAAAAATGGAGGATGCTTTTCTCTCCCGGCGTATTTTACTTTGGTATCGGCCTGGAGAAAATCTGGATTCCATGGATTGTATCCCCTTTTAAACCCATGGGAGAAACACTTGGTTTCTGGGGTCAGACCAGTGCATTTGCATTCTACAATGCCAAAACAGGACTTTACATGACCGGCACCGCCAACCAGTTCAACGGTAAAGGACATCAGGCCATTGGAAATGTGATGTTTAAATGTATGAAGGCCGCATTGTAGTATCTTTGTTAAAAACCAGAATTTTATTCAATGGCAATGAAGTCATTTTTCTCCCTCATAGCAATAGTATTTTGTTTTGTATTTTGCGGCATTGCCCGGGAGTGCAACCATACAATAAAAAAAGGGAGCCTTATTTATGACTTCAGTTTTGCTGAACTGGCCATACAATACCTGGAAAGCGGCGATACACTCCTGTTGAACAAGATGGCTGATTTGGAAGCCACACACCATTTGTTAAATCATGCAGGTCAGTTTCATTACAATGTCCCCCGTGATTCGGGCCATGCACTGCTGAAATATCTGCTTTCAGCATACCAGGAAAACCCTGAAGCGCTGAGAAAAATCAAGCAAAATTTACAATTTGCCAGGGATAGTATTGCCCAAACAGATTTCCCCCAAAGAATTTGCATGCAATACCTGCCGGAAAAATTTGCTTTTAGCGGCAAACTGTTTTTTACTGTGGGTTATGACGTCGGGGTGGTTTTTGCCGATAATGCCAGCCTTAACATTGCCCATCCGCGTTTTATGGAAAACCCGCAGGAAATGCTGTTCTACTCCATTCATGAGTTGCACCATGCAGGGTTTGTACAACTGAAAGAAAAGCAAATGCCTTCCCTTGCCATCACAACTTATGGCGAAATGGCGGAGCTCATAGAATTTTTCACCCACCTTGAAGGGATGGGCACTTATGCTCCCCTCCAAGCGAGGGTAAAACGTGAGGCTCTGGACCAGGATTCTGATTATTTGGCTCTTATGGATGAAGAAAAAATGGAAGCACTTGAGCAAAAATTCTTTACGATTTACAAGCACTTCAAAAACCAGCCCTACGAAACATTAACGCCTGCCGACTGGGAAAAATTAGCCCCTTTCACCGATGGCGCAAGGTTATGGTATCGGGTGGGTGCAAAAATGGCCAGTGAAATTGACAAAATGTCGGGGCGGGAGAAACTCACCGGACTAATGCTTCTTGCGCCGGAGTATTTCTTTGAAGCTTATCTTTCTTTGCAGCATTAATATTCTGCCCATCTCTCCCAAAAAAAGCAAACATCAGCGACAATCCAACACTTTAAACAAGTGTACGATTATGGGCAATTATGTGTAAAAAGCGGACAACTGCTTGCCCTTCTGAATCAATGCATTGCTGAGCAATTGGGTGAAAATAAGATGTTTACATAGTTTGGTTTTTCGTTTGATACATGATTTGAAAAAAAGCACGCCTATGAACCGTACATTCACCTTTTTCTTGCTGCTCATAATGTCAGCAGGACTATTTGCACAAAACCCCTACCCCCTGGTCACCGACCATTACCATTTAGAACTCTCCTTCGATTACAGGAATGAAACCCTGCAGGGCAACTGCCGGATGACCATACTTAATCAGTCTGATTCAGCTATTACGCAAATTCCCCTGATGCTCTACCGCCTGATGAAGGTAAACACTGTTAAAACCGATGATGGCGTTGATCTGGACTTCCACCAAGCGGTGGTACAGTATGAAGATTTTACCAAACTGCAAGTCAACCAAATTCTCGTGGACTATGAAATACCGCCCCATGCGAGCAGGGTCATCCACATCGATTACGGAGGGCACCTGCTGGGATACACCGAAACCGGGATGCGATACAAAACAGACAGAGTCTCTCCTGAGTTTACGCTTATCCGGATGGATACCTATGCTTACCCCATAATTAGCAAACCGGTAACTACTTTTTTAATCAATAACATCAAAACCCATCTCTTTAATTACGACATTGCGGTTACGGTTCCCGACACGCTCTTGGTGGCCAATGGCGGCCGGTTAGAATCCAAAGTTCCTGTTGCGGACAACCAGACCACCTGGCATTACTCAAGTAAGAAACCTGCATGGAGAATTGATATTGCCATCGCTCCCTACAACCAGTTGAACAGCGAAGTACTTGATATTTTTTACCTGAATGATGAAGAATCCGCCAATCGCATTGCTGAGTCAGGCACAGATGCTATGCAGCAATATGCCCAATGGTGGGGAGAACTCCAGAGCCCTGAGGCTGTTACCATCATCGAAACGGAGAGAAACAGCGGCGGGCAGGCCGATGAGCTGGTTATTCTGTTGCCCGAAGAAAGTTTCTCAAACATCAGCAATTTTCATGACCTGTATCATGAGCTGGCACACCTGTGGCATGTTGCCATCAGGGAGAGCCAGGGCAGTTCGCCTCGCTGGGAAGAAGGGCTGGCCGATTTTTCAGCTTATCTGCTCAATGAAACCCTTTTCGAAGACAAGGCCGGACTACTGAAAAGAGCAGCAAACCACAACCTCAGAAGACTCAAAGGAGATTTTGAAAGAAACCCCACTCTGCAAAACATCCCGCTGATGGATTACGGCAACCAACGCATCACCAACTTATCTTATGTGCAGCCCATGGTTATGTTTGCGGTCCTTTATTACTGGCTGGGAGAAGAAGTATTCCATCACGCCATTGGAGGCTTCTATCAGCAATACATAGAAACAAGTGCTTCAACCAAAGATTTTACAAACTACTGGAAGCTAATGGCCCCCGCAGTCAGACTGGATGGTTTTTTTGAAGACTGGATTTACACGACCCGTTTTACCGAATTTGTGATGGAAGGAAAAGAACTGGATGAGATTGTCAGCCATTATTCACAAAATTAAGTGCAACCGGAAACTTCAATAAAACCATGAAAGGAATACACCTAACCGTATTGTTTATCCTTGTTTTTCTTCAGTTTTCCCTGGCACAGGAACTGAAAGACTGTAACTGTGAAGAAGGCTATACCAACCTTGTTGCAAAGATTGAAAGGGAATATCCTGGCTTTAACAATAAGGTTACCGACACCCTGCTATACAATAATTTTCGAAAATCACTGCTGGAAGAATCAAGAAACACCAGTTCCGAAGCCTGCAGGGAGCTACTGATGCGCTACCTGGGATTTTTCCGCGACCCTCATTTGTTTTTGCTAAACCGTCAATCCGCACTATCGCAAGCATCACAGTCAGGTACATCTGAGCGAAGCCGTAAACTGGAAGTCGATATGCAGGCCTTTCACCAAAGGATTGGTAATTCAACCGATGCACTGGAGGGTATCTGGAGCTCCGAAAGTTACAAGGTGGGTATTTTAAAAGAAGAGGATACCTACAATGCTTTTGTAATAGAAGCCAATACCCCGCTCTGGGATCCCTTTGAGGTAAAGTTTACACTCTTCGGCAAGGACAGCATTGTCTTTTATATGCAGGACCATTCGCCACGCCACAGCACTTACACCCTTGCTTCGGATGCCATTATCAGCATAAAAGGCATTTCCACCCTGTTTATAAAACAGCACCCCTCTCATAACCTGAGCGCTGAGCACATCAAAATCCTGAAAAACCGGCTGCAGGGGTTTTACTGCGAGCCCGTGTCCGACCAAACCATGCTCATACGTGTATCGGGTTTTGGTCAAAATGCAGAGGCTATTCTTGAAAACCTGATTGAACAAAACCGTGAAAAGATTTTTTCGCGCGACAACCTCATCATTGACTTAAGAGATAATTCCGGTGGTTTTTCTACAGCTTATGCACCCCTGATGCCCTTACTTTACACACAGCCAAAGCGCCTGCCGGGAGTGGAGTTTCTGGTGACACAAGCCATGGTAAATATCTTTAAAAGCCGGCTGGCAGCAGTTAAGCCTGAGGACTACACCGTAAGAGAATTGCGTCTGGAATTAATTCTTGAACGCTTTGAGCCCAATATCGGTAAATTCATGACCATGTTTGAAGGCGACCAGGATATTTACATCGATGACACTTATTATTCAAATGAAAGACCCAGGCAAATCGCCATCCTCATCAATAATGGGTGTGCCAGTGCTGCAGAAGAGTTTTTATTTCTGGCACGGCAAAGCAAAAAGGTAAAACTGCTGGGCACCCCAACCATGGGAGCCATAGATTACGGATCGGCCATGGAGTTTGATTTTGGCTGCAAGGGCTATACTTTGCTCATGCCTACCTTTCGCAGCAAACGCCTGCCTCAATACCCCCTGGACAACATTGGCCTGCAACCCGATATATTTCTGGACGAAAGCATAACAGACTGGATGGAATTTGCCAGGGAGTTTCTGGAGAATTAGTCCTGCCCTGAATATCTTGCTGAAAATAAGCCTTCCCATCAAAAGAATATAGCATTGTCTAATCCAAAAAAAACCGGCATAAAAACATCTTACACAATGGAAACACCTTTCACCAACAGCTACGCAGATACCACCCGCGCAGCAGCCTATGCCAGGCTTGATTTCCCCGGCACCTATTACCTGGCTTTCCGGGATTTGTCCGAACTAATTGAGATCCATGCCCCCAAAGGCAAAGCCCTGGATTTTGGATGTGGCGCAGGCCG
The DNA here is from genome assembly GCA_007131895.1 of Bacteroidales bacterium. GTDB lineage: Bacteria > Bacteroidota > Bacteroidia > Bacteroidales > UBA7960 > SKVR01. The sequence continues at coordinate 5,447 of SLPR01000415.1, forward strand.
CTCTACCCGCTTCCTGCAATCGCTGGGCTATGAAACCACCGGCCTGGATATTTCGGCTGAAATGCTCGACCTGGCACATCAGCTCGACAAAGGCGGGCAATACCAGTTGATTGCAGACGGACGGCTCAACGGAGTGCCGGATAATCACTTCCATCTCATCCTCTCTGCCTTTACCTTCGACAACATCTCTACGCTGGAGAAAAAAACGGCATTGTTCCGGGAGTTTCACCGGGTGCTCAAAGCCGGAGGCTGTATGATAAACCTGGTGTCTTCACCCGAATTGTATGTCAACGACTGGGCATCCTTTCAAACCACCTGCTTCCCCCATAATTTCACCGCCCAAAGCGGAGATATTGTAAATACCATCATTACCGACACCGACGACCCCCGCCCGGTGGATGATAAGCTCTGCACCGATGCCGACTACCGCAATATCTATGCTGAAGCAGGCTTTACAATTCTCAAAACCCATAAACCCCTGGCCACCGGCAACGAGCCCATTGCTTGGGTGAACGAAACACGCATAGCGCCCTGGACAATTTATGTGCTGAGGAAGATATAATAATCTTTAATCACTGAAAAATTCTTTTCCCATTTTCCATATCTTTGACAAAACCCATGTATTGAGAAAATGGACCACACCATCGAAAACATATGGCAACGGTTCAGCCGTGACCTGGGTGGTTTTATCCTGAGCAAGGTAAACGATCCCAGCCTTGCCGATGACCTTTTGCAGGAATCCTTTGTACGGATCCACAACCACATCGGCAGCCTGAAAGATGAAACCCGGTTGCAGTCCTGGATTTACCAGATCACCCGCAATGTAATAAACGACCACTTTCGCAAACAGGAAAAAGAGATCCGCCAGATTGTAACCCTCCCTGAAGCCTCCGAAGACCCGGACAACGAAGCCATGACAGAGGCCGTGCAGGATATGATAAAGATGATGGACAGTCTGCCACCTGAATATTGTGAAGCCCTCTGCCTTACCGAGCTGGAGGGGCTGAGCCAGAAGGAGTTTGCCGAAAAACTGGGCATATCGTATTCAGGCGCCAAATCGCGTGTGCAGCGCGCCCGCAAAATGCTGCGCGATATGCTCATGCAATGCTGCCATTACCAGTTCGACAGGTACGGAACAGTTACAGGCATCTATCCCGCGGGTTGTTGTTGCTGTGAGGAGTAATCCGGAAAAATAAAAGACGCAAATTTTTTGCGTCTTTTATTGTATCCATGCGTCTATAGGGCAAAAACGTTTAATCCTTAGCCCTTATCTAACATGGAACAAATTACAGTTATCCTGCAATCCGTATTACAATCCTTTGCCGCCATCTGGCCTTATCTGCTTATTACCATTCCGCTGGCTGTGGCCGTGCAGGTATCAGGCATGTCGAAACACATCCGCAACATTTTCAGTAAACAACCGCTGATATCCATTGTGCTGGCTACAGTGGTTGGTGCATTCAGCCCGTTCTGCTCATGCGGGGTGGTGCCCCTCATCGCCAGCCTGCTCATTGGCGGGGTACCTCTGGCCCCGGTCATGTCGTTCTGGATTGCCTCGCCCTCCATGGACCCCGAGCTGGTACCCCTGAGCATTGCCACCATCGGCTGGAATTTATCCATCTGGAGGCTGGGTGCATCGCTCGCCATTAGTCTGCTGGCAGGTTTTGTAACACACTATGCCATTGTGAGAGGCTACATGGGAGAAAACCTTCTGCGGCATGAGGGCCGGCGAAAAACTGCTCAGGTTTTTGTGGCGGGAGCATCAAGCTGTTGCAACAGCATAATTCCTGCAAGTGAAAATCTTTTCACAAACTCTATCTCTTCTAAAATAGCGAAAGATAAAGCCCTTTCCTGCTGTGAGGCTGACGGGAAAACCCACAGTCTGGGGTTGCGTATCTGGCAGGAGACCCGTAATGCTACCTGGCTGATTGTAAAATTCATGAGCCTGGCATTTTTGGTTACTGCTTTGATTAAATTCTACATCCCACAGGATTATCTGCACGGATTTCTGCAAATGGATGGATATGTATCCGTTTTTATGGCCACCCTGGTGGGCATACCCACCTACACCAGCAATATGCTGGCCCTGCCGCTCATTGGTGAATTCCTTGCCATGGGCATGAATCCCGGCGCAGCACTGGCCTTTCTGCTGGCAGGGCCCGTTACCACCCTGCCTGCCATGATTGCGGTGTGGGGCATTGCCAGCCGAAGGGTATTTTTGCTGTACATCGGCTTCTCTGTGGTGGGTGCAGTTGTGGCGGGGGTCTTGCTCAATGTGGTGAGGTGAGAAACTCTCAGTTCATCCTGCCACCTTTACTTTATATGGAAAAGGCATTATAAGAGAAGTTTATAAAGGAATAGAGGAAGATTTATTTACCGATAACTTTACCCGGGTTCTTGACACGGTTTTGGCTGTTTCCGGCAAATCAAAGAAAGATGACTTATAGTCCTGTTGGTTCAAAAGTTACATCCTGTAATTCTGCATATCAAAGCAAAGCTTTGGGTTTTGTTGTCTGTCTGTTTGTTTTTTAACGGAAACAGACAACTTTGTTTACGTAAATATTTATTATTATTACCGTATAGAAACTCAAATGCAAAAGTCATGGACGCTAAAGTTACCTTATCGTTTGATCAGGAAGTGATATAAAAGGCCAAGGCATTTGCAAAGGCCCATAATATCAGCCTGTCAAGGCTTCTGGAGTATTTGCTGCGAAAAGCCACCAGCGGTAATTTTCAGGAGCTCGAGGAGCTCCCTGTTGCCGATTGGGTTAATGAAATTGCTGAGGGACGTGCTGAATATCATACCCGATCTAAAACCCGCAATTCCCTTAAAAATGAATTCTTTGAATCGCGCAAATGAAGATTTTTCTTGATGCCAATGTACTGGTGGCAGTGGTAAACAAGGAATATCCATTGTTTTCATATGCAGCACGAATAGTGAGTCTGGCTGGGCAAAACCCTTTCGAAGTTTATTCCTCACCTCTTTGCCTGGCCATCTCCTTTTATATAGCAAATTTCCATATTGATTATTTGTGCTAAAAATAATCTTATTATTCCAACCTTTTTACCTTTATATTCGTCAATAAATTGAACCCTTGTTCTATCTTCTTGCTTATGAACAAAAATATTATGCTAAAACACTACTATAGCAATACCCGTATCCTGATAATGGTTGTGCTGGCAATTGCAGGTTTAGCATCCTGCGAAGCCGATGATTTGTCAAAACCCGTCAGAGTTCATTTTGAGATAAGTTGGGTTGAGGATGATGCACCCCAATTGTTCTTGACTTTTCAAAAAATTATCATTGATGTGGAGCAAATCAGCTTTAATGGTATCCGTCAGGAAGGAAATGATGTGTTGTTCAATACCCGCCCCGGCGATTCTTTTGGCTTGCATTTGCTGACTCCGGCGCAAAACTCATCCTATCTCACTTATTTCGACCTACCCCAGGGTATTTACCAGTTGATGCGATGGGAGATTGAGCTTGGGGAAATTGATGATGATGTGTATCCTGATGATTTTATTGACAGCGATGACTTTGGTCTTATTATAGAGGGCACCTACACCCGGTTGGATGGAAGTACCGTGCTGCTCTTTATTGCCATTGAGGAAGAAGAGATTATCAGAATAGAATCGGTAAACCATGAAGGAGAGGTACCGATTCCAATTCTTGTTGATAACGTTTACACCGTTAGCCTGGAAGTCAACCCTTATGCTATTATGAGAGGTATACCCAGAAGTTTGCTCGAACATGCAGAGGTAGATGAAGAAGATGATATTGAGTTTATTGAAATTTCGGAAGATGAAAATGAGGATTTGTACAACCTTGTTCTGTTCCAATTGTCGAAAACCCTGAAAACGATTGTAAGATAAACACATTTGAATGACACAATATGTAAATTTTCAGGAAGAAACACTTATTGCCGGCTGTGTCAAAAACGACCGGAAAGCACAGGAGCAGCTTTACCGGTTGTATGCCGATGAGATGTACAATGTATGCCTTGCTTATGAGAAGGACCGGGATGAAGTGAAGGATATCCTTCAGGAATCTTTCATCAAAGTTTTTCGAAGCATAGAAAAATATGATAAAAAGGGTCCTTTAAAAGCCTGGGTGAGAAGGATTGTGGTGAATACGGCCATCGACCATTTCCGTAGGAAAAAAGTGACGGATAACTATGTAGATGTGGAAACCATTGCCGAAACCACAGCCGATCAGGGAGAAAGGCAGGGCGGACAAGGGTTTAAAGATATTCTTAAAATGGTAAAGCGCTTGCCCGAAGGTGCCCGCATGGTTTTCAATCTTTTTGCCCTTGAAGGGTATACACACAAAGAGATAGCCGTAAAACTAAGCATTACGGAAGGCACTTCCAAATCGCAATACAGCCGTGCGCGGCAATTGTTGCAGCAATGGGTTGAAATATAATATCAACGGCAATGAACGAAAAGAAACTCATAGACCTCTACAAAAAACAGCTGGCCCAATCTTCGGAAAAGGCCCCGGAAGGGCTATGGGATGATATTGCCAAAGAAATGGATGAAAATCAACTCATAACCCAGTACAAAGAGGAACTGGCCAATTCTGCTGAAAAAGCGCCGATAGGTTTATGGGATGATATTTCCCGCAAAATGGATTTGGACGAAGTGTGGGAAGGGGTTGCCACCGGGCTGGATGAAGAGAAGAGAAAAGGAGGTTTTTGGTGGTTTAACCGTGGCGTAGCTGCAGCCATTGCCATCCTGATTGTCAGCTCATTATCGGTGTGGTTCGTTGGTAATCTCTCCTCCCCTGAGGCAGAATTTGCGGTTACAGAAACAGAATTGACAGCACCTGCCCATGAAGGTGAAGCCGAAGAAACCTCAGATGCGCCCATCCCGACCCGCCAGCCTGAATTTACAATCGCCATAACCGGTAGTACCTATAAAGAGGAAACCACTCAAGAGATTGCGAAAACAGCCATAGCCTCCCTGCAGGAACAAGATGATACCTTTCAGGAAGAGAACCAATTCCTGTCAGATTTGCAGGAAAGCACTTTAGCCTATGGCTCTTCTGCCTTAGATCCATTGATTACTGCCACAGCCTCATTAATGTCGGAAGGAAAGCCTTCTTTACAGGAAATGTCAACTCATTCCTTACAGGATGAAGAAATCGAATATGAATTAAGTCTGCCTGATACTGATGCCGGCAGCGGCATGCTGGCATTGGGCTTCACCACCGCCATGAAAAACACCTGGCTGTTCAATCATGAAACCTTTCAGGGATTTAATCCTGGCTCAGGCAGCAGAACCAACGTGCAGATATACCCCGATGTTGCAGTGAGCCTCAGGTACCTGCTGTCCGAACGATGGAAAA
>SLPR01000204.1 GCA_007131895.1 Bacteroidales bacterium
CAATAATATCATAAGCGACAAATTTGCACCACTGGGCAACACTTTTTGGCAATCGGTATAAAACTTTGTTTTTAGGTGATTTACGTGTTTTTTTAAGCCAAAAATATTTATATTTTTGCGTCACTTATTCTAAGGCCTCGTAGTTCAACGGATAGAATAGAAGTTTCCTAAACTTTAGATACAGGTTCGATTCCTGTCGAGGCTACAAAGTTTTTTATTAAAATGCGCACTAAATATCATAAAGCCTCCCCCAACTAATTTCAGGCCATTTATTTAGATGCCCGATGTCTTATAAGTCAATCAAATAAAAAAAATGCCATGAACAGAAAAGACGAAAGACCAAGTAAAATATCTTACGAAAGGTATTTGAACGAATTAGGTATTCCTGAAGAATTGAAAAAATCAAATGATGGCCATATTCCGGACTATGTAAAATATGGAACCTGGCTCAGGGTAAACAATACGGATAAGTTTGAAGCGGATTATCAGGCCTGGAAAACCAAGGTAAGAGCTGAGCAAAATCTCGATTAACTATTTTTATAGATACCATAAAAAAGGCTGTTGTAAATAAAATACAACAGCCTTTTTTTTCTTCTGAAGCGATGTGTCTATATGCCGCTAAAATCAACGCCACTAAACACCAGGGTGGGGCTTTGCAGCGATGAATAGGGATAAGGGTCATTCCCGGTTTCAACAAGCTGATTCCAGAGGTTTTTAAAATTGCCCGAAATATTCATTTCATTAAGTGCCTTGACAACTTTTCCATTCTCAATCAGTTGTCCGGATATCCCAAAGGAAAAATCTCCGGTTGTGGAATTGGCATTTCCTCCGTTGAAGGCCGTAACAAAAATTGCCTTTTGCTGACTGTCAAGAATCTGCTTTTGATTTCTGTTTCCATATCCCATGATAATATTGGATGTGGAACCTCCGTTGGGGGTCATTCCAAGCTTTCTTCCGTAGTAATTATCAATCAGGTAGTTATTCAGAACTCCGTTTTCAATAATCACCCTGCGGCGGGAAGCAATACCTTCGTTGTCGAAATGTCTTGAGGCCATACCCCCTTTGATCAGAGGGTCGTCAATGATGGTGAGGTGGCTTGAGCCAATAGATTTACCCAGCATGCCATCCAGGAAAGAGTTTTTCTGCTGGATATTTCTTGCAGACATGGGTTGAAACAACCTGCCGATAAGGCTTCCAGCAATACGGTTATCCAGAATCATGGTATATCTGCCTGAGGCAATTTTCTGCTGTCCCAGTTGCTTGAGGGTATCTTCAAGAGCATTTTGCGCTACTTCGGAGGGCTTTGGAAGGTCATTCAAAAACCGTTGTCCTGCAAAGAATGAACCTGAGGGCCTTGCGCCCGCATCCATTACACTAAGAGAAGCGCTCATCCTGAAAAAGGTACTCCCCCAATCACCGGCAAAACCATTGCTGTGTACCCGCACTCCTTCAGAAGTAGTATCGCTGAAATAAGCAGCAGTGGAGAGAATCTCCATATCTGACTGTCGCAAAAGCTGTTCAGTTTCCATGGCAGTTTTCACCCTGTACTCAGGCGTAACATCACCATGGCCCGGGTCAACAAGACCCAAATCCTTAGAAGTATCAGTGGGATAGAGAGACGGATCGGGCAAAGCCCTGTCGGGATCGGGAGAAAGATATTGTGTAGCTTCAACGGCTTCTGAAATAAAAGTTTCCAGTTGCCGCTTGTTGAGGTTGTTGGTCGAATGACCAGAGAATTTATTTTCGCGGTAAATCTGCAATGACAGACCGTTATCGGTAGACTCCCTGATGGTTTCAAGTTTTTGTTCTCTTACCTCAATATTTACTGCCCTTGAGCGTGAAATGGAAACGGCAGCCTCGGTGGCTCCTTTTTTTATGGCAAAATTGCTGGCCCATTTGGCCAGCTCCATGCGTTCTTTATTATTCATGTCAGTTACATTTCTTTAGGTTAAAAAATCAGGCATTGACGCCTCCAACGGTAATCTTAGAAACTTTCACGGTGGGTTGTCCCATGGATGCAGGAACTCCCTGCCCTCCTTTTCCGCAGGTCCAGCCACCTTCCGACATTTCCATGTCGTTGGCCACCATCTCTATGTCGCTCAATACGCGTGGCCCATTTCCAATAATATTCACATCTTTGATGGGTCGGGTCATTTTTCCGTTTTCTATCAGATAACCCTGCTTAACATAGAAAGTAAAGTCTCCGGGTCCGATTCTCACCTGACCGTTGGTAAAGGATTCTGCATAGATACCGTATTTCACTGATTCTATGATTTCATCTTTTTGGTGAGGTCCGTTCAGCATGTAGGTATTGCGCATTCGTGGCAGTGGCATATGCCTGAAGGACTCTCTGCGCCCGTTTCCGGTAGGCTCAACACCATAGTGTTTAGAACTGATCCGGTCGTGAAGATAAGAAGTGAGGATGCCATTTTCAACCATGTAAGTTTCTTGTACATCATTACCCTCGTCGTCCATATTAATGGCGCCCCTGTTGTTGGGGGTCGTTCCGTCATCAACAATGCTAACGAATGATTCAGCAACTTTTTTGCCTATCTTATCGCTGAAAATAGATTCTCCTCTTCTGTTAAAATCTGCTTCCATTCCGTGCCCGATGGCTTCGTGGAGCAAAATTCCGGAGCTGCCTGCTGCCAGTACTACCGGCATTTCACCAGCTCTGGGCGAAACAGCGTCAAACAAAAGCATGGTGCTGTCAACAGCTTCTTTTGCAATGCGATCCAGGTTGGCTGTGGAGAAAAACTTAACATCCTGACGACCTGAAGTGCCATAGCTATTCTGTTCTCTCTTCCCATTTATCTCTGCCACACAAGAGGCATTAAGAGTGCTCATGGGCTGGTAATCGCAGGCAATGATTCCTTCCGAATTGGCAAACAGAATGTATGACGTCTGGTCGGAAAAGGAGACATTGACTTTTTCAACAGCAGGATTGAGCAAAAAGACCTTGTCATTCATGTATTGCAGGAAAGGAATCTTCTCGTTGATACTTACTTCTTCCCATGGGGTGTTAATTTTGTAATAGTTAGGGAGGGTTTTTTCGCCAAGGGCCATTACCTTCATCCGGGTATTACTGTTGGCAATGTTTGCGGCTGTACTTGCAGCAGATTTCATTGCGTTTGCCGAGACATCCTCAGTATAGGAATAACCGGTTTGTTCACCGCTGATTACCCTGATACCCACTCCGAAACTCACGTTGGAAAAGGCCCGGTTCACCATGTTATCCTCCAGGGCAACGGTATTGCTTATGCTATGCTGGAAGTACAGATCACAATAGTCACCTCCCCGGGAAAGTCCTTCTGCAAGAACATCCATGATCATTTTCTGCGTTACACCAAAATGATTGAGGTAATCATGTAACTGGTAGTTCAGCGGAGAAGATGCCTGCGTGCCAGACATGCATCCACTGAGAATGGAGGGCAACAGTACAGTGCCCGCTACCGCAATACTTCCTGTCTTCAGGAAGTCGCGCCGATTAAAGTTTTTATTCATATACTGATATATTAAAATGATTAAAGAGTTGTTAAAATCTCATCCATTCACTGCTCATTTCCCTTGTCAAAATTCTTGTTTTCCTTTAAACTATGTCGACTGCCCAAAAGCAGCCTAACCTTTTGTGAATTATCGTTTTAAATATGACGACAAAAGGTGCTGTTGTGTTACAAAGTATGTGTTCTTTTGCCGGAACATTTTATTTTGGTTACAGGTAAGAACGTTAACCCGCAATGCCGGATTGCCCAATAATTATAAGATCCAAAAATAGAGAACCCACAGAATCAGACACCAGCAGGCGGTGAGAATTAACATTATTTGCATAATCCTGAATGCATTTATATTATGGAAATAAATCTCCCGGCCCACTGCTGCTTCAATAGAATTATTCCATAATTTTACACTTCTCAAAATAAAACTTACCGCATGGGTGATTTTCAATTCTGGATGTTTCTGGCAGGTCTTGGCATATTTCTTTTTGGCATTTACATGCTCGAGGACTCTATTGAGAAATTAAGTGGAAAAGCCTTTAAACGAATCATTCGCAGGTACACCTCTAACCGGTTTCGCGCCATTGCAGCCGGGGTATTCACAACAGCCATCCTGCAAAGCAGTTCGGCGGTAAGTCTTATGGCCCTGGCTTTTGTGAGTGCGGGTATAATTGGCATGACACAAGCCGTTGGAGTAATCATAGGTTCAAGTCTTGGAACAACACTTACTTCCTGGCTGGTGGCAAGCATCGGTTTTAAAGTGAACATTGAGGCGATTTCTCTTCCCTTTATAGGCCTTGGGGGGCTGGGTCTGATCGTTTTTGGAAAAACCACCCGATATACCCAGATAAGCAGGCTTTTGGTTGGTTTTGGCTTTTTGTTCATGGGCTTAGACTACATGAAAGAAAGTGTAGAGCAATATTCTGCAGGTTTTGACCCTGCTGTTCTGGTAGGTTTAGGGCTGTGGGCATTTATTCTTGCTGCCCTTTTACTCACTGCTGTTATTCAATCCTCGTCAGCAACCATTGCCATCATTCTCAGTACCCTTTTCGGAGGATTGATCAGTTTCGAACAGGCCGCTGCCATGGTAATCGGTGCCAATGTAGGTACCACCGTAACAGTGATTCTGGGCTCTATCGGAGGAAACATCCTCAAAAAAAGGGTAGCCATGGCACATCTTATCTTCAAGAGCGTGACCGCCATTATCGCATGGATACTTTTACCTGTGCTGGTATACCTGAGCATGACCATCTTCCACTTCGAAGATACACCGGTTTTGGCCCTGGCGATGTTTCATACGCTTTTCAATGTGGTGGGAATAATCATTTTTGCCCCCTTTATCAATACGTTTACCAGGGGAGTTGAGCGCATAGTAAAGGTTTCCCCTACCAATATTGAAAAGCACATTCAGAAACTGGATTCAAAAGTGCCGGAAGGAGCCGTGGGTGCTTTCAGCATTGAACTGGAGAGGCTCATGCGACAGGCCATACACTACAATACGGGGGTATGGAATGTGGATGCAAACCTGATCGTGTCCCTTGAGCCGGAAGATATTAAGATCATGGGAGAATCCAAAGCAGGAAGCGATGCACAATTCAACATTATCAGGCAACTTTATGAAAATCTGCTGGCCTACTCGGTTAGGCTTCATAGTCTTTCCCTGCCCAAAGAGGAAGCTGACAAGCTCAACCATTACCTTTCATTCATGCGGTTGACGATGAATTCGGTCTTATCAATGCAGGAAGCCCGGGATAATGCTGGCGAACTTGAGAGCAGCAGCAATCCATTGATAAAATCCTATTTTCATAAATACAGGAAAAACCTTCTTGCGTTGTATGCCCTGCTGATCAAAGAAAGTCAATCTGACCTTTCAGTGGTGGAAATTGGTGAAGAGTTTCAGAAAATCAAACAGCTTATTAAGGAACATGATGAAGAGGTTACTCATGCCAGCTTTCAGGATATACGGGAAGCAAAAATTGAGCAACGTCATCTGCTGCGGATTCTTGCAGCCCAGCGCAACTATTACCAATCGTGCAGGCAAGTTGCCAATGCTTTCAGAGAGCTGCTGCTAAGCAGATCCATTGGAAGAGAATTCTGAAACGTGAGGAAATGAATTTTCGCTATTGCAGGATAAAGATGGCAGCATAGTGCTGTAAGACAACCTTTTGCAAAACAAAAAAAACAGAAAAAAATTTTTTTCCATTTGTGTTTTATGTTTAAAAATGCATTACTATTGCAGTGCATTTTCAGTTAAACCTTACATGGCTCAAAGGCAATACAGGCAAGGTTTTCAGGAAGATAAATGACATGATTCTTTACATAAAAGCTCTTTGAATCTTAAATAAACAGACATAATCCTGAAAAAGTCAGGATTATCAATCTGTTCAGTATCCGGGTAAGTGAAGCAGGAACAGAATCCGTGGATATTTCTCTTTTGAGGTGAAGCAAAATTAAACCATTGTCAATACCCCTGGAAGAGAATACCCCTGCGAAACCAACATGCGCTCACTCACAAATGGTTTTATTCAGATGTATATTTCCCGCCAAAAGCGGGAGAATGATTTATTCATCACTTAAATTACTACTTACCCAATGAAATCTAATGAGATAAGAAGGAGCACTATTGTTGCCAACGGCAAGGATATGCTTATAGGCGAAGAATCCGACGAACCTCCAGGTAGATGGCAGAAATTGGAATTAAGTGCCCTGGAAATCACAGGCACTCAATCTGAACAATTTCTGCATAAACATTTCCCCCACACTTCACTTCAGCAATGGAACAACTGGCATTGGCAGCTTCGAAACGCATTTACAAGTTTGGAAGCGTTATCCCGGGTCTTTAAAGTTAAAGAAACTGAGCATTGGTTTAAAGACCAGCAACACTTCAATCTTCCTTTGCGTATCACCCCCTATTATGCAGGTCTTCTTGATCCGCTGCAAGAACACCAGGCTCTCCAAAAGAGTGTTATCCCCACATTCCAGGAGTGTATAGTCAGCCCGGGCGAAACAGCCGACCCCCTTTCCGAAAACCACGACATGGTGGTTCCGGGCATTGTGCATCGATATCCTGACAGGGTTCTGTTTCTGGCCACAAGCATCTGTGCCACTTATTGCCGGTATTGTACCCGTTCGCACCTGGTTGCTTGCGGCAAAAATCAAGAATCTCCTTATTCGTGGCAGCCTGCCCTTGACTATATAAGAGAGCATAAGCAAATCCGCGATGTGCTCATTTCCGGAGGAGATGTTTTGACCCTGGCTGATACCCAAATCGATTTTTTGCTCTCCTCCCTGAGGGACATTCCACATGTTGAGATCATCCGCATTGGCACCAAAGTCCCCATGGTTTTGCCACAACGAATCACAAGTGCTCTCACACGAATATTGAAAAAATACCATCCATTGTTTATCAGCATTCATGCTACCCACCCTGACGAATTTACACCCGAAAGCTCGAAAGCCCTTCAAATGCTGGCAGATGCGGGCATTCCCCTGGGAAGTCAAACGGTATTGCTCAAAGATATCAATGACGACCCTGAAACCATGCAATCACTGATGCATCATTTGCTCAAAAACAGGGTAAGACCGTATTATCTGTATCAATGCGACCCGGTTCCCGGTTCTGCCCATTTCCGAACTCCTGTTTCCCGGGGACTGGAAATACTGGCAAGTCTCATTGGACATACTTCAGGCTATGCGGTACCCCATTTTGTGATTGATACACCAGGTGGAGGCGGTAAAATCCCACTGCTTCCCGATTCCTTCGTGAAAAAAGAAAACGGGAGGATCTTTTTACGAAACTACGAGGGCAAGGTTTTTTCCTACCCCGACATTGATTGATTGCTTCAAATAATTTTAGAACTATGTTTCGTATAAGAAAAGTTACAGACGACATATACCCCATGAACAAGGAAGCCATGGGGCAGGTTCTGGATATTCTGCGCCAGCGGTTTCCCGATATAAAGGAAGAAAAAATCCTGCTTATACCCGAACAACTGCGCAACCCGCTCAAATACCAGTTTCGAACCATCTTGCTGGTTGCAGATAACTTTAACGGAAAAGTTATGGGACTTGCTCTTTTGCTGCATGCTCCTGATTTGGATTTCTGCTACCTGGATTACCTTGCCTCGCGCAGCAAACAACAAATATCAGGGGTGGGAGGTGCACTGTACGAAAGATGTCGTGAAGAAGCATCACTGCTGAGCTCATGCGGAATTTTTATGGAATGCCTCCCTGACGATCCATCCATTTGTAATGAGGAAGCCCATCTGAATCAAAACGCTGCCAGGCTGAAATTCTACGAGCGATATGGCGCAAGACCCATTGCAAACACTCTTTACGAAACACCGGTAAACCCCGGAGATACCTGCCCCCCCTATCTTGTTTTAGACCCCCTTGATGCTGCTTCGCTGCCCGCCGCAAAGAAAACACGCAGCATTGTAAATGCAATTCTGCGCCGCAAGTACAAGGATTACTGCCCCGAAGACTACATTCAGAAGATAGCAGCATCTGTTACTGATGATCCTGTGCAATTGCGCGCTTACAAATATCATATCCATCCCAAACAGACAACGATATCCGGGAAAACCACTGACACCGGTTTGGCTCAAAAAACCGCCGAACAGGCAAAAACAAACGGAAAGATTGCCATCACTGTCAATGACAGGCACTCCATTCATCACGTTAAGGAGGTGGGATATGTGGAAGCGCCGGTAAGAATCTCCGCCATACTGAAAAGCATAGAAAATTCCGGACTATTTCACACCCTGGAAGTGAAAAAGTTTCCTGAAAAGCATATCCGCGAAGTTCACAGCAACCAGCTGGTTGATTTCCTGAAACAATCAGAAACGACCTACCCTAAGGGAAACTCTGTTTATCCTTACGTTTTCCCTATACGTAATGCGAACCGAAAACCTAAAGACGTTAATGTTCTGCCCGGGTATTTTTGTATCGACACATTTACACCCATTCACCACAACGTATGGAAAGCAGCCACAGGAGCGGTAAATTGCGCACTGAGCTGTGCCAATCACCTTGTTGCCAACGGAGGATTGACCTACGCACTTGTGCGCCCCCCCGGCCATCATGCCGAAAGCAATGTGTTTGGCGGCTTCTGTTACCTGAATTCAGCAGCCGTGGCGGCAGGCTACCTTGCCAAATACGGCAAAGTGGCTATTCTTGATATCGATTATCACATCGGAAACGGACAACAGGAAATTTTTTACCGCCGCAGTGATGTGCTTACACTGAGTATTCACGGAAATCCTTCTACTACCTATCCTTACTTTTGTGGCTTCAAAACCGAAAAGGGAGAAGGAGAAGGATTGGGCTTCAATTATAACTACCCTTTAAATGAGGGAGTTGAAGCCAGCGAATACAGACAGACTCTTGCCAATGCACTGAAAACCATCAGCAATTACAAACCCTCGTGGCTGGTAATCTGCCTGGGACTGGATACCGCCAAGGGAGACCCCACTGGTAGTTTCTACTTTTCAACCAAAGATTTTGAGAAAAACGGCAGAATGATCGGGAGTTTAAAAATCCCGACACTTGTAGTTCAGGAAGGAGGCTATCTAACCCGCACCCTGGGCGCTAATGCCGTCAACTTCTTCAAGGGGTTGCACGAAAGTTTTTATCCTAAAAAACATAACCATTTAAAACTTCATAACAAGTGAAACATCCATGATTAAACTTTAAACACACAGGGGTTGATTATCTGGAAAACAAAAATCCAGTCACTCGCAAAAAGTTTGTTTGGATGTTCCATATAACCACTTTAAAAAAATTATAGACACATGAAACATAAGCAATTATTGTCCGTAGGATTCACATACGATTTAAAAGATGATTACCTGGCCATGGGATTTTCTCCCGAACAGGCTGCCGAATTCGATGTGCAGGAAACCATCGATGCAATTTACGGTACCCTACAGAGGCGAGGCTACCAGGTAGAAAAAATCGGAGGAGTCCGTTCTCTTATCAGACGACTGGAACAAGGTTGCCGATGGGATTTGGTGCTCAACATATGTGAAGGAGTAAACGGAATTGGAAGAGAAGCACAAGTGCCTGCCATTCTGGATGTTTACAACATCCCCTATGTTTTTTCTGATGTGCTGGTGCTCGCTTTGACCCTGCACAAAGGCATGACCAAAAGCATTATCCGCGACATGGGCATACCCACTGCACCTTTTATGGTTGCCAAAAGCCTGATGGATTTGAATGATCTCAACCTGCAATATCCTTTGTTTGTGAAACCTGTTGCCGAGGGTACCGGAAAAGGAATAGGACCAGACTCCAAAGTGTTTAACTCCAGGCAATTGCGCAAAGCTGTCAGAGACAGAATAAAAAAGTTTGACCAGGGTTTGCTCATTGAGGAGTTTTTGCCAGGACGGGAGTTTACGGCCGGAATCGTAGGGACAGGTAAGGATGCCAAAGTGATAGGTGTTATGGAAGTTCTCTACAGGGCACACGAATCTACCGGAATCTATTCCTATGAAAACAAAGCCAACTACGAGCATTTTATTGATTATTCCATCCCGGAAAAAGAGGTTTATGATGCTTGTAGCAAAGTTGCTCTTGCTTCATGGAATGCTTTGAGTTGCCGCGATGGTGGCCGTGTTGACCTGCGTATGGACGCCATGGGAGTACCAAATTTTATTGAGGTAAACCCTCTTGCCGGACTCAACCCTTTGCACAGCGATCTTCCCATCCTGGCGCGTAAAAAAGGAATATCATACTCCAGATTGCTTGGCATGATTATGAACTCTGCAACGGAAAGAATACTCACAAAACAACCCATACAACCCGTAAAACAACATGAACACCATCATAATATTTCATAGCCCGTTGCCTGAAGGGGCTCCTCCCGATGAAACAGATGTGCTGGAGGAGGCTGCTTTTTTTCATGATGCGCTGACCCAAATGGGCTTTAAGGTTATTACAGAACCGTTACCCTATGACCTGAAGGATCTGATGGAGCTTACGGATAAGGTGCAGCCCACTTTCGTGGTTAACCTTGTGGAAACACTTTTCTCCAGTGGAAAACTGGTCCATTTTGCCCCCTTCCTGTTTGAACACTTCCGCCTCCCCTATACGGGTTGTGGTGCTCATGCCATGTATATCAGTTCTCATAAAGTTCTCTCAAAACAAATCATGCAGGCCAACGGAGTCAAAACGCCCCTCTACTTTTCGTTCGAGGGATTGAAGAATGCTCCCGATGAGGCAATTCAGAGTCCGTTTTTGATAAAATCACTCTGGGAGCATGCATCTTTTGGCCTCGACGAGAGCCTTCCC
>SLPR01000445.1 GCA_007131895.1 Bacteroidales bacterium
ACTAAATGAACAAAATCATCAAGAAGCAAGAGCTAACCAGGCCCGACAAAGAGGAAGACCGGATGAAGCATGTACGTGTACTCAACGCCAACGCCGAGCCTGTATTTTTCTCCTATCCTGCGGTAAAAGAAATTGACCGGGTGGTGAGAGAAATTACCAAAAATGAGCCCGAATATGATTTTATGGCTGACGATGGTTTTGGTCATAGCCTCTGGGTTATCGAAAATGCGGAAACCGTTGAAAAACTCAGTCAGCTTTTTGAAAAGGTGCCTGCTTTTTATGTAGCTGACGGACACCACCGCACTGCTGCAGCCGCCCTTGTAGGCAATGAAAAGAAAAAAAACAACCCCGGCCATACCGGAAATGAAGAATACAACTTTTTCATGTCGGTAGTATTCCCCGATGATCAGCTTACTATTATTGATTATAACAGGGTAGTTAAAGACCTTAACGGACTTACCAAAGAAGAATTCCTTACAAAGCTAAGCGAGGTTTTTGAGGTTACTGAAAAAGGAGAGCAGGAATACAAACCTGCCAGGCTTCACAATTTAAGCATGTACCTGGAAGGAAAATGGTATGAGCTCAATGCCAGAGAAAACACCTATGACGACAGCGATCCGATTGGTGTACTTGATGTTACTATCCTTTCGCAGCATGTATTAGACCACATGCTGGGAATAAAAAATCTGCGTACCGACAAAAGGATTGACTTCGTTGGAGGCATACGTGGTTTGAAGGAACTCAAAAGAAGAGTTGACAGTGGAGAAATGGAAGTCGCTTTTGCTCTTTATCCAGTAACCATGAAGCAGCTGATTGACATTGCTGATACGGATAACATTATGCCGCCCAAAACCACCTGGTTTGAGCCCAAACTGCGCAGTGGTCTGACAGTACACATCCTTGAAGATTAATTTTCTAAAAAGGTTTTGGTACTTTACTTTTTAATTGTATCTTTGCACTCCCGAAAAATACCTAAATGTTATTTTTCGGGAGTTGTCATTCAGATAAGATTTACATAATATACTAACAAACAGGCCTGTTTAATAAATTTTTAGCGTAATGAAAAAAGATATCCATCCCAAAAATTACCGTTTAGTGATTTTCAAGGATATGTCCAATGACTATTCCTTCCTGACAAAATCAACTGCCAGCAGTAAAGAAACTGCCGAATGGGAAGACGGAAAAGAATATCCTTTGATCAAACTTGATATTTCTCACACATCACATCCTTTCTATACAGGAAAACAACAGCTGGTGGATACCGCGGGTAGAATTGACAAGTTTAAGTCAAAATACCAGAAGCATTTAAAAAAGTAAAAAACGTAAATATTTTGCCCTAAAGCCCTTTTAAAAAGGGCTTTTTTTTTAAAAAAATTCATACCTTTAGACAATCTTCCATAAAGTGATTGACTAATCTAAATAATAGCACAATGAATTATATTTTATTCGGAGATCAGACCCGTAATCATCTGTTACCATTTACATTTACCAGGCCTATTGCCGATATCAGACTGGGGATTCTTACCATCAGGGAAAAATGGGAAAAAATGCTCAACGCAAAAACTTCTACCCTTACCGAAGAATATCTGAACGCCAAATTCCCCCTGGTTAAAGAAGCCGACAATATTTTGATCAACAGCAGCATTTTACCAGATGAAATCCTCATCAAAGAAATCCATGAACTTTCACCCAACCAAACACTCATTACAGGTGAAACCATAATTGCATTGAGACTAAAAGAAGAAGATATTGAAAATCTTGATTGGAGCCTTATTGATTCGATTGCTCCTTTACAAACCAAATCTGAAATTAAAAAGGTCAATTTCCTGTGGGATCTCATTGAAATGAATGAAGATGCCATTTTAAGCGACTACCGGTTACTTACCCACAATCGTCGCTCGCAGCCCATTCCTGATACAGTAAAGGTAAGCGCACCAGAAAAAGTATTTATTGAGGAGGGCGCCATTCTCGAACATGTGATTATCAATGCAACCGAAGGCCCGGTATACATTGGTAAAAATGCACAAATTATGGATGGAGCTATCCTTCGTGGCCCGATTTCCATTGGTGAAGATACAAAAATCAGAATGGGTGCAAAAATTTATGGTGCTACATCTATAGGTCCTTACTGTAAAGTAGGAGGAGAAGTCAGCCATACCATTATTTTTGGATATACAAACAAAGCCCATGATGGATTCCTGGGCCATAGTGTTATCGGAGAATGGTGCAACCTGGGTGCTGACACCAATACATCCAACCTCAAAAACAGCTACGAAACGGTAAGACTGTGGGATTACCAGGAAGAAAGTTTCATAAAAACAGACTTGCAATTCTGTGGTACATTCATGGGCGACCATTCTAAATGTGGCATCAATACCATGTTTAATACCGGCACCGTAGTGGGCGTAGGTGCGCAAATCTTTGGAGCAGGTTTTATGAGAAACTTTATCCCCAGTTTCTCATGGGGCAGTGTATCAGGTTTCTCTGTTCACAATATTGATAAATCCATTACCATTGCCAAAAGAGTTTTTGCCCGCAGAAACCTTGAATTTACAGCAATAGATGAAGCGATTCACAGATATGTATATGAACAAACCCTCAGTTACCGCAACGTTTAACAGTTAGCACCAATATAATAAGCTGCCTTTTTAGCCCAATCGCAAGATTGATGCAAGCTAAAAAGGCAGCTTTCTTTTTTGAGAACCTGTGCCCGATTCAGAA
>SLPR01000350.1 GCA_007131895.1 Bacteroidales bacterium
ACCAATTTTTTCATCCTCTCACGTATAATATAATGGCAGCTTTATTCAATGAATTT
The DNA here is from genome assembly GCA_007131895.1 of Bacteroidales bacterium. GTDB lineage: Bacteria > Bacteroidota > Bacteroidia > Bacteroidales > UBA7960 > SKVR01. Next base: position 57 of record SLPR01000350.1, read on the forward strand.
GCCCTAATCTGCAAAAAAGTTTCATTGCGGGTTGTTTCAGTTTTATTGATAACCTGGTAATAGTTTAACAGGGCGTTTTTTTGATCGTCAACTTCTTCAAATTTAAAAGCTTGCTCATATAGCTGAAGAATTGATTGCTTCTGGAGGGTTAAATCTGTGTTGGAGGAAAACAATTTTTCCGGGGCAACCAAAAGAAATACAAATACTATCCACAGGCAGAGCCTTTTTGCGGTTGTTATGGCAAGAGATGCATCCATTTTCTGCATTTAATGAACTCTGGAGAGGATGAAAAAATTGGTTGAAGGAAAAACCTTGTTTAAGCAAAAATAACAATAAATTATTTTACAGGTTAATCCAGCAACAAAAACCGGTAACTATTCAGGATGTAGTATGTTAGGTAAATGCAAGAAAACCGGAGGTGCAGATAGAGAATATTTATTATGTGTATCGATTATTGACCTGATATATACAATATAATTTTGAGCCCCTTTATCTAAAAAAAGCGTGATATTTTGGTTTTGATTTTATTATTGCGAATAGCACTTTCAGATAAAACCCTTATACCCGCCGGTCAATATCTTGTTCAAGCCTAATGGTATCTGTTGTGGGGTTTAAATGGGTGTGTCTGCATGCATTCCGTTTTCTGTAACTAAAACAGGACCTGATCTGCAAATTATCTATAAAAAACGAAAAGATATCCTTTTGTCTTTCAGGAGGAAATACCTGTACCGCATTACCGGGCAAGGCAGACGGAAAGTGCAGAAAAACAAAGAGGCTGTCTCAGAAGCTGGAAAACACTTTTGAGACAACCTTTTTGTTTGGGATTACTTTTGCCTATGATTTGTTGTTTTTTCTTTTGTTCCCTTTGCGGGTTATTTTCAGAAAACTTTTCAGAACATCTTCAAAAACAATTGCATGCTTAGGCTGGCATTTTTTTGTTTTTGGGTAAGTGATGTTTTCAGACATTATTTTACCAGCATCATTTTACCAGACCATACGCCAGTGGCAGTGGTGATACGATAGAAGTAAACACCCTGTTCAATTCCGTGAGCATTCCAGCGGAATGTATGGGTGCCGGGGGCAACCTGTTCGTTGGTTAGAGTGCTCACCAGGCGACCATTGATGTCATGTACAGTAACGGTAACCTGCTGCGATACGGATGATGTAAAGCTGATATGGGTATATTGACTGAAAGGATTGGGGTAGATGCGAACATCCTCCATGCGTGGAGTGACATCAATTACTGATACGGTTCCATCTTCATACTCCACAAAGCATTTGAGCGTCCAGTCTCCGGGGTAGTCTGCCAGATCTCCTTCTCCAAGCTTGATCCACTGATCCTGTAAAAACAGGAAGCTTTGTTCATATGGAGCATTGTCGTCTCGGCCCCAGTAGCCGCCCTGGGTAAGTTCTATCACCAGTCCGATATGACCTGTAAGACCTTCCTGACCATCTACATCCACTACGTTCCAGGTGTTGCCACCCAACACTGGGTTGTCTGTTAGAATTCCGCCGGGATCTGCCACATTGGTTGTCCAGGTGTTTTGATCTTCCATTTCCAGCGCATGCCAGTTGATGGGAGCGTTGGTTCCTTCGTTGGCGATATAGGCTATCTGTATGATGCGTCCGGTTTGCTCTCCAAGGTCAATGGCCACACCTAACTTCCAGGGCTGGTCGTTTTGCAGGCCAAGACCAGTGATGTTTTGTGCATCGATATTGCCATACCAGTCACCGTCAATATCGCGCCACTCAATTTCATAATTGTCGGAAACTGCAGTGTTCTCATTGGGAGAGTTGTCGGTGGCTTCTACAAAGTATATGCCGAATGTCTCATCATCCTGGGCAGGCAGCCAGGCGGTAAAATAGTCGCCGCTTGCAGTCATGGGGATATGGGTTTGTTCGCCATCAATAGTAAGCACAATGTTGGCCGAAGCAATACCTGATTCATCTGTGATGCGGGCTTTTACCCTTGCTTCTTCACCGGCCATAGCCAGGGCAGGGGTTTCGATCATTTCTATTACCGGAGGATCTTCGTCTTCATCCCATTCAATGGGAAAGGGATCGGAAGTGGCATGGTTGCCGTTGACATCGGTCATGGAGAAGGTGATGGTACCACTGATGGGTTCCTGACGCGCAGGAATCACACCGGTGAATTCAAACAGGCCCTTGTTGGTGCCTTCCATGTCAATGTTTTCAGAGTGACCATCGATGGTATACATACCAGTAACGGTTGCCATGGGCGAAGCATTGCTTACTTTCAACACCAGGTGCATGTCCTCTCCTGTCATGGCCATATTGCCCTCCAGTTCAACAGCTACAGGTGGATCTTCATCCACACTGCCTTCGTACATCATGCCATAGGTGTCCCAGTGTCCGGCACGTCCGTCTTCCCATACCACAAGGAAATCCTGTCCGTTGGTTGTCACTCTGGAGTTGTTCTGGCTGCCCTCTGCAGTGCTTATGGCGATAGGATCGCCAACGATCTCGCCCATCATATTGATGCGTGCTCCGTATATGTCGTAATACAGTACAATTCCTTCACGGTACTGCTGACTCCATGAGGCAAAGAACTCATTGCCGTTGCTGCCCAGTGATACCCATGTACGGCTCAGATCGTCTTCTACCAGGGAGATCGCGAATTCTTCACCCACCTGATTGCCTTTCAGGTCAATGAGTCTGCCATACAAACTTGAGCGGATATGGTCGCGGTTGTCTTCCCAGGCTACCAGGATCCGGCCGTCGGCTTTGGTCATTTTTGAAATACCCTTGTTGTGAGCCTCCGGAGTGGTGATGGGAAAGTCCTGACCGGCAAATTCTCCGTCAGATTGAATCATCTGGCCGTAAATGTTGCGGTTGCCCGTGCGGTTGTCGTCCCAGCTTACCATGAAATATTCTCCGGTAAATACCACTGAGGGTACAATTTGGTCGGCATTACCCGGTATACCTTCCGGACGGATCCTGAAAGGTGAACCAATATTCTGACCTTCAGTGGAAATAAAACGTCCCCAAATTTCACGGGGGTTTTGTCCCTGCTGCCATACAGTGAGAAATTTCTCTCCATCAAAGGCAGAAGCTGAGAAGGATGCTGTGTTAATGGTCTGTTGCGGTGATACCTGGAATCTGTTTCCAACGGGTTGTCCGGTAGCATCCAGCACCTGTGCCATGTAGTCGCGGTTGGTGTCAGCGGGGCTGCGCTGCTGGGCCCAGGTAAACAGAAAGTGGTCTCCGCCAAAAACCATGGTGGGGAAGAAGAAAGGCTGCCATGTAAACTGGGCCACTTCCACTTCAGTGTCCATGTGTACTGTGCCATCGGTATCCATAAATCGGCCCCAGTAAGCAGAAGTAGCACTGCCCAGACGGCGGTCGTTGTATACTACAAAGTATTGCTCTCCGTTGAAGGCCACCACAGGATTACCTTGAGAATGGTTTTCGGCGGCAATGGGCAGCTCGTCGGTTTCAATGTTTACCCATCTTGCCAGTCGCTCTGAGGTTTCTGTCATATTCTCCTGTGCGGAGGCATCCACGGCTACAACCTTGAAAAGAGCTGTTGTGGAACTGCCCTGGGCAGGAATATGTGCATGATAAAGTCCGTCATCTCCCAACTCAAGTTCAAGGGTGTCAGTTACTGCTTCTTCCAGAGTGAAGATAAGTGATGCGTAGGATATTCCGGAAGGATCATCCAGATCCACAGCTACATGACCTTCTTTGTTTAATCCCAAAACATAGGGGAAATTTACCCAGGTAATCACCGGACCTTCCGTGTCGGCATACCAGGTAAGGTCAAATTCTTCTGAGTCGCCGGTATTGCCAAATTCATCCATCATGGTGAAAAATACGGTGCCTTCAGCAGGTCCGTCAGGTGCAGGAATAATACCACTGAAAAGATAGAAAGTGCCATCTTTGTCTTCATTATCACCATCTCCGTTGTCACCATTCTCGTCATCATCCACTTCACCTTCCAGTGACATGGTTACACTCTGCATGTCGCCATCACCAATAGTATAGTTGGCAATTACAGAAGATACCATCGATTCATCCCATACGGTAAGAGAAAGTTGCATGGGTTGATTCTCCACCTGGGTATTGCCATCCAGTGATATGACCATGGGAGGGGCAATGTCGCTGTCTGATATGGGAGCTACTTTTACATTGTCCACAAATACATCATACATGGGGCCAAGATGTTCAGCAGACCTTCCGTAGAATGCCAGTCTGATATGGCCGGAATAGCCGTTAAGATTAATGGATTCATTTTGTCCGTTAGGAGAGATTGGAGTGTTTTGATCCCAGGTGGCAAGTATATTATTTATTGACCATGTTTCCCCATTGTCGTCTGAGATCACCACATAGAAAAACTTGGATGAATCAAAATTAGCGGAGTCTGTGGTGTTTCTAATGGTGAGGGCCAGGTCGAAGCTGAGCTCATATTCGAGATCTTCGTCATCGTGCAGGTATATGGGGGGAGTAATCAGCCACTCATTGCGGGTGAGCACCAGTGATACTCTTGCTGAAGGGCTACCGCCTTCCTGGTTGCCAAAAGCAGTGCCTCCCCAGGAAGAGATTGTGCTGGTAAATTGAGTGTCCTCAGAAATTTCACCGCGTGCCTCCGACCAGTCCTGTGGAGGAAAGGTGTTAAATACCTGCATAAACGGGGGATGCAACACGGGATCGTGCGCATAGCCTTGCAGAGGCAAAGCAAACGGAGTTTCACTGCCATTGTGGGAAATGCTGAGCGTGGCATTTTTATAACCCCCTGTAAGGGGAGCCAGCGCTACGAAGATTTCTTCTGAACCCAGCAGTTCAATGGTTAGGGGCAACTCAGATTCAACCAATGAGAATTCATCAGCATGTTCACCTTCAATGGAAAATGCTGTGACCTCCAGGTCATCCAGTCCAAAGTTATAAATGTGGAAAGATTCTGCACCACTTTGAAGAACATCTATGGTGCCAAAGAGCAGCGAGTCGCCGGGATAGGCGAAGAATTCAGGCTGCTGGGAATACCATCTTGGATAAGATACCTCATCCAGCACAAATGACCTGGCACCGTCCCCGAAGTTGCCATTTCCCTGGTAGGTCCAGCGGAAATAAGCATGGTCGGAGGTGTTGTTGGTAAGTGTGTAGGTTTGCTCTGTCCAGTCGCCGTTACTTCCGTAAAGGGTATCCAGCTGTACCCAGGTGTTTCCGGCATCATAACTTACAGCTACAATGACTGAGCACGCTTGGTTATCAGGTGTGGCGTTGGAACGCCAGAAGAAAGAAACTTCGTCAACCTCGGTGGTAAGATCCATTCTTGCTGATGTCAATGGCTCGTTGGGCGCATTGGTGTAAGAGCAGAAAGCACCCTGGCCTACATAACCGTTTCCGGTAATGCTCCAGCGGGGTGAAGCTTCCCAGCCCACAGGAGGGAAAAAATCCCATTCAAACCCCTCGGTAGTGGTGTTTTGTGCCTGAAGGGCCATCAGGGGGAATGCCATTAATAAAAAAAAGAGAGTTTTAATTTTTTGCATGCTGTAATAGTTTTAGGTTGTAATTGATTGTTCTCTTTTATTTATACCTTTTGCCATCAAAAATAACCCACCGGCTAAAAAGTTTTATGAATTTTGTTGATAAAAGACTTTCCGTTTCCAATTAGTAGGATGAGTTTTTGTATTTTTGAAGGATATTTATGTACAGGATTTTACCGTTTTTCTACAGCACTTTTCTGCCACCTAATACCACCTGCACAATCCGTATGGGGTTTGTTGCAATCTGGATAGTGATGCTGCTGATATTGAGCAGCGCCGGTGTGAAAGCAGAAGAGCCTAATCTGCCTGATCCCGGTATTTCCGAACTCATGAGAGAGGGTAACAGATTATACTTCAATGGTAATTATCAGGGTGCCATCTCTGTTTTTGAAGATCTGTATCACAAAAATGAAATATCCTCCCACAGGCTAATGCATGCCCGAATTGCCCTTAAACTGGGGATTCTTTATTATCATACCGGTAACTTTGGTTTTTCCCATCACTTTTACCGCCTGGCAGAAGAGCAGCTGCTGCAGGTACCAGGGCCGGATTTTACTCCCCTGGCAGTGCTGTATACTAATATGGGTGCCCTTATGATACAAACAGCTGATCTGGAAGCGGCTAAAGGTTATTATGAGCGGGCTGAAGAGATTGTTCTGGATATTTACGGGGCAAATCACCCCTTGCTGGGAAGCATTTACCTTAATATGGGCGTGGTGTTTCACAATGGGGGTGACATTGAAAAAAGCAGACTGTATTATGGGCGAAGCCTGGATTACTTCGTCCATAATAATGATGACAACAATATCTCCCGGGTTTTTCATAATCAGGGTATGATTTCCTACAATACCGGAGAGTACGAAGATGCTCTTTCTCACTACAGAGCAAGTGTTGACCATCTGCGCGAGAGTCACGGCCTTCGAAAAGCCTCCAGCCTTAACAACATTGCCCGGACCTACAATAAACTGGGAGACTATTCTTCTGCGGATTATTACTTTCAAAAGGCATTGGCCGATGCACACCAGGGGGGGTGTGGAACATATCCGCAGATCGCCATTTTCTATCTCAACTACTCGCTGTTTTTAATTGAACAGCAGCAGGCTGAAGTCGCCAGCACATACCTGGATCTTGCAGGAAAGCATTTTCTGTCGGGCTGGACTGAATCACACCCTATGGTTGCACGCTACTTTCTGGGGCTGGCACGATTGCATATGTTTTATGATCGATATACAAAGGCTGCGCAGAAAGTCCAATTCGCAATTGCCATGCTTGAAAATAGCAAGGCACTGCCAGGGTCAGATTCTCCTGATGTGGCGCTCAACAGCCAGGAAAGTATTACCATGCTGGAGGCTCTTAAGCTGAATGCCGCAATCCTGGGCAGAAAGAGCAATGCTGCAGACCCGGAGAATGCCAATCCCGCTTTGCTCAAAGAAAAGCTTAAAAGCCTTGATGCTGCTGTGGATTTGATACACCAGTTGAGAATCAATTATACGGGTGAAACCAGTAAATACCATTTATCTGGCCGGGAAAAGGATGTTTTTGTGGCTGCAGTGTCGGTTGCTTATAAGCTGTACCAGATTACCAGCCAGGAGAAATATTTCAGCAAGGCGTTTGCCTATTCCAATATGGCAAAAAATGCAGTACTGGCTGAAACCCTGGGGGGCATCGATGGCTTCAGGGTGGCAGGAGTGCCGGGTTTATTGCGCAAGGAGGAATCGTCACTGCGAAGGGAGCTCCGCTCACTGGACCATCTGATCCGCCAGGAGATACTTCAGAGCGAGCCTGATGAAAACCGGATGCGCTACTGGGAAAAGAAGATGTTTGATACTTACCGCCAGTATGAAGACCTGATCGCCAGTCTTGAAAAAGAGTATCCTGAATACTACCGGCTGCGATACAAGCCCGGGGTTGCTTCTGTAACGGACCTGCAAAAGGCCCTGAGTCCGGGCCAGTTGCTGGTGGAATACCTGGTTGGTGAGGACGAAATATTCGTGTTTGCAATCTCGGCAGAGGATAAAAAGGTATTTTGTCAACCCCTGCAGGAGAATACAAAGCATCATATTCATGTATTTATGAAAAGCTTTACTCTGGGCAATGCCATGCTTGCAGGAAAGGAGCAATTTGTTGAATATACTGAGGCCGCATGGCGGTTGTATGATGTTTTGCTAAAACCTGCAATGGATCACTTTAATCCTGGTTCATTGATGATTGTGCCGGATGAACTGCTCAGCCTTCTTCCTTTTGAAGCAATGCTGATAGAGAGCAAAGAGTTTACCGGTATGGATTATGCCCGCTTGCCCTTTCTTATTAAACAACTCCCGGTGAGTTATTCCTATTCCACAGCATTGTTGCTTTCTTCGCATCCTTTAACCACAAGCCCTAACAGCAAAAGGATCATGGCTTTTTCCCCGGTAGCAGATTCATTCCGCGAAGAAAAAGTATACGCTGAAGGGCAAATGATCTCGCTGCCCGGAGCATTGAAGGAGGTGAAATTCCTGGAACGGGAGTTTGACGCTCGAATTTTTATGGGAGCTCTGGCCTCTCGTGAAAACTTCATCCTCCAATCGGGTAATGCGGGGGTTCTGCACCTTGCCATGCATGCCGTGGTGGATACTTTAAACCCCATGAACTCCCGACTGATATTTGATCCCCAGGATGCACATTCGCAGAAAAACCTCTACGCATGGGAGATTTATGGATTGCAACTGCCTGCAAAACTGGTTGTGCTAAGCGCCTGTAACACCGGAGCCGGAAAACAGGTTTCCGGAGAAGGCATCATCAGTTTCACCCGGAGTTTCATGTATGCCGGCATAAGACGTATCGTGATGACGTTGTGGGCGGTGCCCGACCATACAAGTGCAGGGATTATGAAAGACTTTTACACCTATCGCCTGCAGACCCAGACAGAAGGGGAGGCGCTCAGAATGGCCAAGATAAGCTATCTGGAACAAGTGCTGCCCGGCAAGGCACATCCTTTTTACTGGGCAGGCTATGTGGCTGTGGAAAGTACGCTGGAAAAAAGGGAAGTGCCGGCAGGACGTAAAAGTACAAATCTTGCTGCTGCTTTGTTGCTGCTGATAGGTGTCGGTATAACCATGATGATATTCAGAGCAATATGGACTTATATCCGCGAAAGGATATCTTCCAGTTCTTGCTGATCAGGCCAGCCTTCGCGGGAAAGCTGCTCAAAAGTTTCTCTTGCCATATCCTTGTTGTCGGTTCTGAGGTAAATGAGACCCAGGTACCACTTGGCTTCCAGATAAAAAAGATTGTCTCTTTCTAAAGCAGGCCCTGATAATGCTCTTTTGGCTTTTTCAAACTCTCCGGCTTCAATATAAGATATGCCAATAAAAAAACGGAGGTTTTCCCTGCCCGAATGATGAGTTTGCTGATAAAGTGACTCAAAAAAGGAGGCTGCCATAGTGAACTTCCCTTTGTTGAAAGCATCCAAAGCTTTGGTCAATAGGTCTTCATCAGGTATTGCATCTGAGCGCAATGCCACCTCAATGGCATAGGGCTGGTAAAATTTGGCAAATAGCTGTTCGCCTGTGTGGGGCTGACGCTGGCTATGCAACCAGAATGCGAGGGCTGCTGATACTATCAACACAACTGATGCTGCGATCTTTAGCCACATGGGAGGAAAAGATTCGTCACGCGAAGAAAAGGTATCATGGGATTCGTAAAATTCAGGGTCTTTTACCCCTGTGGCTTTGGTAGTCGCTGCCGGTAACGGGTGATGCCCTTGAATGACGCTTTTTATACGTGTCGAAAATTCTTCTTCATTTACGATGCTTTGAATATATTCGTCAAGCTCGCAATAGAGAGCCATTTCGCGGGCCAGCTCATTATCGGAGTCAAGTTTTTTTTCAAAAGCCTCCATTTCTTCCGCCGACATCTGCTGGTAGTGATACTTTTCTATTTCCTCAAAGTAGTTCATTCGATTAAAATTGTTCTAAGTAATTAGCTTCGCTGAGCTCTCCCGCAAAGCGGGCTCAGTTGGTTAGATGGAACTTGCATAGATGACCTTATTGCTCACTATCGTTTATTATTGGTATTCGTGAGCTCACTCCGTTCGGTTTATTTTCTTTTGAGTGTGCAATGCTCATGCAAGTTTCATGCTTTCTGAGCAAACTCCGGTAATATTTTACCCGCAGAGATACCCTGTCAACTGAAAGAGTTTATCCGCTTTCATTACTTAATACCGTGAAAAAGGTAAAATAACCCACCAATCATAAAAAAAACAGTGGCATTCGGAAAAAATTTCATGTTGGCTGTTGTTTTCCCCTAATCAAGCCCGACTGGAAGAATTTTTCAATAAATTGAATGGAATTAAATTTATAGCGGGAACAATTCTTTAAAGAAAGGATCCTGCCTCACAAAACGCATTAGGGCTTTTTTACAACGATAGCGTCGGTTGAGGGCATGTTGTTTTGAATTGTATTGCATTTTCTCCAGCGTGTGGTCAGCATCCTTTCCTTCCATTGCCATTTTAAGAAGTTTCTGGCAATCGGAGGTCAGAAGGGCAAAGCATCTGTCAAATACTTCTTTTTTGAGTTGCCCGGATTCGTTTGTCATTATTCTTTCTTCAATTGATTCTACGTGGGGCATATCATCGGACTGTATCTCACGTGTATGACGGCGCTGGCGCAGCTCTTTAAGCCACAGGTTTTTACACACGGCATACAGGTAAGTTGAAAGGCGGCAGGTGATGGCAAAGCCGGGAGTTTGAGCCTTGCGGAAAATCGCTATCAGGGCATCATGAAACAGATCGGCTGCCTGTTCCTTTGTGCCCTGATTTTTTATCACAAATGCCTGTATGCGGGGAAAGTCATTTTTGTAAAGGTTCTCCAGCAATTGGGTGTCTCCTTTGATGATCCCGTCTAATTCTTTGTTGCTCATGAAAACCTACTGTTATGGCATATAATGATGACTTGTGGATTGACAAGGAGACGCATCCCCAAAAAACAGCCTCCCGAAAAACAAGCCATATTCCTGCCAAAAATAAGGGTTTTTGGTAACATTGCTAACATGAAAGCCGCAAAACCCACGGATATGAAGATTCACGGCGATTACCGGATGGAGTCAACGCCGGCCATGATTTTATACATTACCTGACAGCTGAGTTTTAATGGGTGTGTCTTCATGCATTGCGTTTTCCGTAGCTAAACCAGGCTTTTAGCT
>SLPR01000268.1 GCA_007131895.1 Bacteroidales bacterium
CATAGTGGGCTGCCCTAATCTTTTCCTTTAAGAGCACCGGACACTCCCATTGTTCTGCTACGTAGCAAAATTTTTCCACTTCATTCAATATATTGAGGCCATCCAGAAACCTGCCATCTTCCATGGCCTCATCAGCTTTTGAAATCTCTGATGCAAAAAGCCCCGAAACAAAGTCAACCGCCTCTTCCTTCCATTGTGCAGGAGGGCTTACTTTCCCCATCAGCTTTTCAAACCTTTCCATTGCTTTCAGTGGCTGCAATGTGGTAAGTTCATTTTGCCCCAACTTTATATGCGCGGGAATATGCATGGGATTGTAAACCAATACACGCTCAAACAACTCCAAAGCTTTTCTTGATTCGCCCATAGCCAGATAATGCAGGCCGGTTTCAAAGAGATGATTATCAAGATGAGAAAGAACCTCATTGAAGGTTTCTCTTAACTTTTTTGTCCGGGTAGAAAGGGTATCAAGTCGTGTCTGAATATGAAGCGGGTCGTTTTGATTCAGAGGCAATACATTCCAGAAGGGTGCATAGGTAACTTTACCGGTTATCAGCTCAGCCTCACAAACCTTGAAATCGTCCAGGATGGCTCTTTCGTAATCTTCCGTAGAAATGGTTTCCAGCAGGTCTGCAACTTTGTAAAGCTGTTTATCAGCCTCATAATATGAACTTAATGAAGCTTTCATTAATGCGATGTTATCGAGTGACTCTTCTCCGTAATGAAAATGAGCTTTGGTAATATCAATCTGTATATTTCCGTTAATCCTGTTTTCGTTGATGCTAAATGCAGATAAACTATCGCCTGGGGTAAGTTCTTTCCACTTGATGTTATTCAGTACCACATCCTTCAAAACCCTTTTATCTGCAGTTTTTACCTGTAAAAGAATATCTAAATAAGGGGGAGTCATAAACTCTGTCAGGGAGAATTCTCTGTAGTTGACATCGCCGGATAGGGAGAAGTTATCTACTTCAAGAAACAATGTATAACCTGCTGAAATTGTTCTATTAAGCCTTACTGCAATCTGACAGTCAAGATTGTAGGCGGTAAAAACGCGCAATTTACCGCTCCCTTCGGATATAACCTGCAGAATTTCATTCACTGCAATGGGGCTACCCTGACGTGCCCCCGGATTGAAGCGAAACTCCTGCCGATGATCAGTTTTTGTTTCCATCTTGTTTTGAGCAAAAACAAGAATAGGAGTAAGAAAAAACAAAACAATAAAAAAGATGCTGGAAAGTAACCGGATCTGTATGTTTTTGCAGAAAGGAAAAATCATAAGTGAATGGGGGTTGAAAAATTTCAACGCAAAGTTAGTTTTTTCTCCCATTTTTGTGTGCCAACAGGTTGTTAAACAATAAATGACCCATAAAAAAAGCTCCCGAAGGAGCTTTTAAAAAGATTACCAACAAAACGGGTTATCTTTTCCGCCTTAATATACAATTGTGGTTTTATTTGGTCATTCCGCCACAAACAGCCATTACCTGCCCGGTGATATATCCGGAGAGGTCAGAAGCGAGGAAAAGAGCTGCATTGGCAACATCTTCGGAAGTACCGGCCCTTTTGAGAGGAATTTTCTCGGCCCAACCTTTTTTCACTTCTTCGGGGAGTCCTGCGGTCATATCGGTTTCGATAAAACCGGGCGCTATGGCATTGCAACGAACATTGCGAGCACCCAATTCCTGGGCTACAGACTTGGTAAAACCAATCATCCCCGCCTTGGATGCGGCATAGTTGGCCTGTCCGGCGTTACCTCCAAGACCCACAACAGAACTCATGTTAATGATGCTTCCCTTGCGTTGCTTGAGCATGTATTTTTGTACTGCTTTAGTAAGGTTGAAAGCCGATTTGAGGTTGATGCGGATTACATCGTCCCACATGTCTTCGGTCATACGCATAAGCAACGTATCGCGGGTAATACCGGCATTGTTTACAAGTACATCAATACGTCCAAAATCAGCGGCTACCTGATCAACCAGTTTTTCGCTGTCAGAAAAGCTGCTGGCATCAGAGGCATATCCTTTACCTTTTACGCCCATTTGGCTGATTTCTTTCTCCAGCTCCTGAGCTTTATCGTCATACTTCAGATCGGAAAAAGCTACATCAGCACCATGAGCTGCAAACGCAAGCACCAATGCTTTTCCTATACCTCTTGAACCACCCGTTATAAGGGCTACTTTTCCTTCTAATAACTTCATAGTATTTTCGTTTTTGTATGATTAATATAGAATGTAAATCCCTACCCATAATAAATGGGCAGGGATTAATAGTTTCAGGTATTCTGTTTTAGAACCACTTCACAAGATTTAAATCCTGGCGATGTGGCAAGAGCGGATTTTTGGGGAACATACGGAAAGCATAGTTGTAGATTCCCACGCGCTGGGCCGGCACCTCACATTTAAAGGTCAGAAGTTCCTTTTCTCGTTTTACCTGTTTCATTTCATAAACAGAAATAACAGTTTCTTCTCCTTCAAAGGTCTTCTGAATAAACACTACTTCAACGCCAAAATCTTTTTCATTGAAATCGTTTATATCAAGAACCAATTCTGCCGTAAAATTATCTCCCAGCAAGAGCGAGTTGTCGGAAGTGTTCATAAGATTGAGTGAGCTGAGCTCAATACTGTCCCATCTTCTGATCATATTCGTCTTCCACCTGGCAAGCTCTTTCGCTTTCTCAAAATCTTTGGCACGAATAAGGTCAGAATTTTTGAAAAGTTTATTATAAAAGTTTTTGAAATAATCGTCCATCATGCGCTTATTGGTAAAATGGGGTGCAATGCGGGCGATATTGTTTTTGACCCACCTGATCCATTCCACCGGAACTCCATCGCTGTCGCGATCGTAAAACATGGGGATAATTTCGTTTTCAAAAATATTATAAATGATTTCTGCATCCAGTTCATCCTGGTAAGCCTGGTTATCGTAGGTTTTTTCTTCTTTGATAGCCCAACCTGCCTCGGGAGTATATCCTTCAGCCCACCATCCGTCGAGCACGCTAAAGTTCATAACGCCATTGAGAACAGCTTTTTGTCCGGATGTACCAGAAGCTTCCAGGGGCCTTGTGGGTGTGTTAAGCCATATATCAACACCTTTTACAAGCGCTTCACCAAGCTCCATATCATAATCCTCAAGGAAGATAATTTTACCTCTGAATTCCTTCTTCCTGGAAACTTCCACGATTTGTTTGATCAACTCCTGCCCTGCTTTGTCTGCCGGGTGTGCTTTACCTGCATAGAGGAATTGAACGGGCATATCAGGATTATTAACAATACGTGATAGTTTTTCCAAATCATTGAAAAGCAGCTGAGCACGTTTATAAGTAGCAAACCTCCGGGCAAAACCAATTGTCAGGGCTTTGTCATCCAATCCGTCAAGGGTCTGGTAAACTTTTTTTGGCGTTTCCTGGCGGCGTGCAAGGTTTGAAAGCAGACGTTTTTTGATGAACTCCATCAGCCTGGTTCTTTGCTGCTGACGCATTTCCCAGATTTGCTTATCCGGCACATCATAAATCTTTTCCCACTGTTTGGGATCTGAAACATCTTTGTGGAAATCTTTTCCAAATTTCTCATCATAGAGTTTCTGCCATTCTGGTGCACACCAGGTGCCATAATGTACTCCATTGGTTACATGTCCGATATGAACCTCATCGGCAAAGTTTCCGGGGTACAAATCTTTAAACATTTCTCTCGATACACCCCCGTGAATCTTACTTACACCATTTACTTCACTGGAAAGTTTGGTAGCCAGAACACTCATTGAATATTGTTCATCGGCAAGTTCAGGATGCATTTTACCCAGGGCCATAAAGTGTTCCCAGCTAATCCCTAACCTCTCAGCATAATGAGGCATATAAGTACGCAACATGTCTTCACTGAAAAAGTCATGTCCGGCAGGGACGGGAGTATGCGTGGTAAATAAATTGCTGAACCTTACAGCTTCAAGAGCCTCTTCGAAACTGAGTTTATCATCCTGAACAAATTTTCTCAATCTCTCAAGTCCGGCAAAAGCAGCATGTCCTTCATTCAAATGGTAGATTTTGGGTGTAAGGCCCAGGGCATCAAGTACCCTGATACCGCCAATACCCAGCAAAAATTCCTGCTTAAAACGGTTTTCCCAGTCACCACCATAAAGCTGATGAGTTACTACCTTATCAATAGAAGCATTTTCAGGAATATCCGTATCCAGCAAATACAGCGGTATGCGGCCTACATCAATTTTCCAGATTTTAGCATAAATATTTCTACCGGGAAAGGCAATGCTGATTTTCAGCCATTCGCCCATCTCATTCCTTACGGGCTGAGCCGACATATAGGTAAAGTTGTGAGCATGATAATTGGCCAGCTGCTCACCATTTAAGGAAAGGTTTTGAGAGAAATATCCATACCTGTATAGCAGTCCGACTCCTATCATATCAATATTGTCGTCGCTGGCCTGCTTGAGATAATCGCCGGCAAGCACTCCCAATCCTCCTGAGTAAATTTTCACCGAAGTATGAAGACCATATTCCATACTAAAGTAGGCTATTTGTTCAGAGGTTTTCTTTTGGGCCGCTTTCATATAGTCATCAAATTTTTTGACTATACGTTTGTAATCTGCCATAAATTCTTTGTCACTTATAAGTTTCTGGTAGTGCTCAACGGTGAGGGTATCCAATAAACGCGACGGGCTTTTCTCTGATTTCTCCCAAAGGTCTGCATCTATGCGGCTGAATAGCCCTTCAGCTTCATAATTCCATGTCCACCAAAGATTGCGGGAAAGCCTCTGCAAATCTCCAAGTTCTTTGGGTACACTGATTTCTATGAGAATTTTTTTCCACCTGGGCTTGGATACTTTAGTCTTGAGCTGAGGTTTTACGGGTTGTTTTTTCGATTTGAAAAGGTGGGTTCTTTCAGATACTTTATCAGAAGCTGCTTTGAATGCATCATGATAGTTGGAAACAAGTCTTTCCCAAAGTGACGATTTTACAATTTCGGCAGCTTTCTCCCTGAGGGGAATCAGGTTTTCGTGTGCAAAACTGTTGAATCCGTCTTTATCATTATTAAATTTTCCAAGCCCTTTCTCCTCAATAAGCTTGTGCAGGTAAGTGAAAACACCATCCACAACTTCATTCTGGTTATAGTCATTGCGTTCCAGTACTGCAACGGCTGCATTTTCTCCGGAAAAACTCTCCCTTACCCAGATACCGAAACCTGCAAGTGAGGTTGTAATGGTCGGAACATGAAAAGCAATACTTTCCATAGGAGTGTACCCCCAAGGTTCGTAATAAGATGGGAAGATACTAAGGTCCATACCGATGAGGGCATCGTAATAACTCAGATTTAATGCCCCATCAGAACCATTGAGATAGGCAGGCACAAAAACAACTTTTACTTTATCCAGTGGGCTGTTATTCAGTCCTGCTTCTTTGAGGCGATTAATTATTGCATCTGTAGATGGGTTTACTAACTTATGCGTAGTGTATTCGTTTGACAGGGGTGCCTTGAAATCAGGTTTCTTCATTCTGGCCACCACTTCAGGTCTTACTCCGGTTTGATTGGAGGGTACCATAATAAATGCAACCACAGTGTTTTTCAAATCCTGTTTGTTGAGTTTACCCAATGCATCAATAGCAACGTCTATACCCTTGTTTTTAAACTCATATCTTCCACTATTAATAACCAACAAACTATCTTCCGCAATAGGCTGGTTAAGCAATCCGGAAGTAAGTTCGAGCAATCGTTTTCGCGAAATTTTTCTTTTTTGGGCAAATTCCTCTTCTTGCGGTACAAAAGAGTTATTGAATCCGTTGGTAGTAATAAAATCAACTTCTTTTTCTACCAGCTTATGGCATTCTTTGGCGGAAAGCTTACTCACTGCGGTAAAGACATCTGCATTGGAAGCAGCAATTTTCTCCATGCTGTGCTTGGAAACCACGCCAAGTTCATGAGCTTTGGCTTCTTTATCAATATTACCCATTTCTGAATACAGAGGTTGTACCTGGTTGGCAAGGGCTCTTCCCAAAGAGGTAGCATGTGTGGTAAACAATGTGCCAGCCTGGGGTACCAGATCTTTCAGATACATGACACCGGCACCTGTCATCCATTCGTGAAAATGTGCTATTAATGTTTCGCGCGATGAAAGATGATAATGATAAAAACTTTCAATTACCTTACCTGCGGCATATCCAAATAGCGCCGGTTCGGTATAATCCCATTGTCCGCTGAGAGAGTTAAGACCAAATTTTACCCACAAATCGGCAAAAATAGTATCCTTTTCAGCAAATAAGGGTGTAAAGTCCACGAGAATAGCAATAGGCTCACCGGGAATATTCCAGCGACCAATGCGAAAATGAAGACCATCTTTTTGTGCTTGTTTTCTCCAGGATCTGTAAAGATACTTGTCCTCTATAAATTCCGGATTTCCATGTGTTTCTTTCCATACATCCGGACCAACGCACATGTAGTTGTCATTCAATGGTGTTGACAATGATAAAGCCTTGGTGCTTATCGATGTATGAATGCCACTAAGCTTGTTACATACTTCCCAACTTACTTCAAACAAGTAATCGGGCATTTTAAAATTATCTGTCATAGTTTTAATCACTTTAATTTATTATATCCTTTAATTCCAAAAAGCAGGCGAATTTACGAAAAAAAACAGAATTGGGATTAAAGACTATTTGGTTAGTGTCTCTGTCCGGCTTGGCTGAACCCTGCTTAAAAAGCGGTTTGTGGGATGTAAGTTTCTATTCACAAAAACTATTGTATTGCTAACCGATAAAACAACAAGTTTGATCAATGTAAAAAAGTTTCAGGCGATTTACAGATTATTACTGTTAGCTCAATATCCTTCCTTAATTCAATAGATATAAAGTGTATCCTGAAATGATCTCCAGGGTACAGGGGCAGTTCTGAAACAAATCCTTATAATTTAAATCAGCTTTTTTTTGTTTTTGATGTTGCTTTCTTTTGGGTTGTTTTGGGCTTTGTTTGCGTTGTTGTATCAGAAGCGGTTTGACTTTTGCCGGCGAGTTTTGCAGCACTTTTATTTTTTGGTTTTTCGCAAATCTTTTTCACTCTGATTTCAAAATCAACCAGCACATTCATGTAATTGATGAATGCATCATATGGGGAGTTATAAGGGTTTATTCTTGTTTTTACTACACCCTCAGAAAACCATTTGGTCGACATGTAGTAGAAATGGTCACTGGTTTGGAGCCTGTTCCAGTCATTAAGTATATCGGCATCGCTACATTTTGCTACCAAAGGTTCAAGATCATAGAGCTTATTAAAGGCTTCATTTTGCATTTCATTTCCCAGCCATGTAGTAATGTCTCTTTCTTCATCGGCCCATGAAATGGGATAAGGAATACTGAGTGGAGATGCAGGTTGGAGGTATTTAGAAAGCTGAGAAGGAGTCTGGAATGTGTACTCTGTATTATTCAGAACTTTTTGCGGTAAGTTCATCAGGAACTCAAATATGCCTGATTTTTTTGACTGGTTCTGGCCAAATGTTTCATAGTCCAGAAAAAGGTTGACTACTTCAGTTTTGGGGTCTACCGCTTTTAACCAACCGGCATATTTTTCTGCCGTAAGAGGCCATTCACTCCATTCTTTCACAGAGAACCTGAAAGCAATATCATCGCTCAACTGGAAGTTCTTCATCAGAAGCTTCACTTTGGGGTTTACAGCACTGCAATAGAGCAGATTAGGACTTTTCCAACCCAGGATGTGTTTGGGACCTTCAGTTAAAACGGTGTTATATCCCAGCTTGAATACCTGGTTGCCAATATCATCGTTGTAGATGAGTTCTGTGTTTCTGAAAGCACCAGGTTTTACCCCGAAAAGAGATTGAATTTTCTTTTCATGCATCTTTACTTGTCTTGAAAATTCTTTTTTGCTCTTTAATGAAGACAATCCATGCGCATACGTTTCGGCAAGGAATTCAACATTTCCGGTTTTGGCAAGACTTTTAAAACTATCAAGCACCTCGGGTGCATACAATTCAAATTGCTCTAAAGCCATACCCGATATACTGAAACTAATCCTAAAGTCATCCTTGTGCTTCCTGATTAATTGGAGTAGAATCTCGTTTGCAGGTAAATAACATTTTTCGGCGAGCTGACGAATCATAAAACGATTGGCATACTCATCGAAATAGCTATGATCATTGCCTATTTCAAAAAAACGATAGGTTTTGAGTCTGAAAGGCTGGTGAACCTGAAAATAAAAACATATTGACTTCATATAATTTCTGTTTTTAACTGCCGGGCAGTATATTGTTCAACTTATCTTTTATTTGATTTGCAGGCAACAAATTTCAGGAGAGAACCTTCTTGTAGATTTCCTTCACTTTTATTCCTGCCTGATCCCATTTGATATTGTCAACCTCTTCTTTGCCATGTTTTTTAAAAATAGCAGGCAAACCTTCATAATGGGTTAGCGCATAAATAGCATCAGCCATTGCATCAATATCCCAGAAATCGACTTTGATGGCATGTTGCAGTACTTCTGCCACACCCGACTGTTTGGAAATAATAACAGGAACGTTGCTCCTCATGGCTTCAAGGGGCGATATTCCAAAGGGTTCGGATACTGAGGGCATCACATAAACATCGGACAAGCCAAACATTTTATCCACATCATCTCCTTTGAGGAAACCTGTAAAATGAAACTTGTTGGCGATACCAAGTTTGGCAACGCGTCTGATCATTTTAGGAAGCATATCACCGCTGCCAGCCATTACAAAGCGAACATTCTGATCGCGTTGAAGTACTTTATAGGCTGCTTCGATAAAATATTCCGGGCCCTTCTGGTAAGTAATCCTGCCAAGGAAAGTAACAATTTTTTCATCCAGATAGCGGGGTATTTCAGTTTCCATTTCTTTTTCTGAAGGTTCCACACCATTATGAACCGTAATAACCTTATCGGGGTCAATGCCATGGCGTTGTATAACCGTATTCCTGGTCATGTTACTGACAGCAATTACAACATCGGCAGCTTCCATTCCCGCTTTTTCGATGTCAAAAACAAGGGTGTTGATATTTTCTCCTGAACGGTCAAACTCAGTTGCGTGCATATGCACAATAAGAGGTTTGCCCGATATTCTTTTGGCTTCCTTTCCTGCCATATAGGTAAGCCAGTCGTGGGCATGTATCAGATCGAAATCATGCTGCCGTGCAATTTCCAAAGCCAGCATAGCATAGCGTCTGACTTCTTCCATAAGGTTTTTTCCGTATCCCCCTGAAAAAGAGAATTTCTGGCTGCTTACGACTCCCTTCTCAAAAGTTACTCCCTTTTCAATACTCTCCATTATATGATAGTATTGTTCGTCATCAGCATAGGGAACCAGGGTGGAATCCACTTCAACGAATGAGATATTGTCTATATATTCTTTAAATATTTCATCCTGCACATTGACGGCTACATCACTTGCATTCACGAGCCTAATTGTGCCGGGCTTTTCGTCACCATAAGCTTTGGGTACAACAAAAATCAATTCTACTCCACATTTCAGCAGTGCTTTGGTTAGCCCGTAACAGGCAGTACCCAATCCTCCTGATATATGTGGGGGAAACTCCCAGCCAAACATTAACACCTTCATACAGTCAAATTATTTTGAAAATTTACCAATACTACCTTTTCAGCTTCATTCATTCATTAAGGATCAAGTCAAGCAGATGCAGATTTTTTCGCCGGTAAGGGCATCAGGGTAAAAATCAAATGTTTACACAATAAATCTACCAGGTTTTACTTTTTCTTTTTCTGATTCTCTATCATTGATCTAATCCTCAGCAATTCGGCTACACTTCCTGCGAAGGAAATAGCCCCTCTGCCTGAGTGGGGAGGATCACCCTCAAACAATTCTGAAATGGTGCCCACTCCATCCTCAGTTATATCGGTTTGAAAATCATTATAAATTTTTTCTATAAATTCTACGCCCTTTTTGCCATAGATTTTGAAATAGGCTTCAGCAAAATGACCTGTCAACCAGGGGTGAACAGTTCCCTGGTGCAAAGCTGAATCACGTTCTTCCTCATTTCCATTGTACTTTCCTTTGTATAAAGGATTTTCGGGCGACAATGTCCGCAATCCTTTCGGAGTAAGTAGTCGCTTAATAACAATGTCTACTATCCTTTTTATTTTTTCTTCAGGCAAAGTAGAATAGGGCAAAGATGCGGCAATTATCTGGTTGGGTCTGATACTTATATCTTTATAAGCTCCATAAACATAATCAAACAGACCTCCTTTTTCTTCTTTCCAGAACATATCAATAAAGGCTTCAGGAACAGACTCTGCCACTGGAGACCATTTTTGTACAAATTCTTTGTCTTTTGCCTCCGAGGCACTATGGATGGCAAACATCAAAGCGTTGTACCATAATGCGTTTACTTCAACCACATAACCAAATCTTGGTGTTACCGGCTTACCTTCAACAACAGCATTCATCCAGGTTATACCCGGATAGGAGGAATCAATATGCAGCAGGTTATTTTCGTGCATCTTTACCCAGGATTTTCCGGCGGCAAATGACTCAAAAATTTCCTTGATGACTTTTCCATAGTTTTTCCATACATTTCTGTTTTCTTTTTTCTGATCGCTACATTGTTGCAGTGCCCATACAAACCAAAGCGAAGTATCTGCAGATTGATAGGAGGTTTCCTGCCCTCTTCCCGTTTCCGGAAAATGGGAGTCTTTCATTTGAGATATCATAGTATTGATTACCTCAAAGCATGATTTATCGACGTTGCGG
>SLPR01000083.1 GCA_007131895.1 Bacteroidales bacterium
AAAACACCGATAGGAATCCGGAAAATGAGCCAGAAACCACAGTTTATAAGTAAAAGGAAAAAGGTGCTTGTTACCGGAGCCAATGGTTTGCTGGGTGCCAATATTATCCATGCTATCAGGCTTGATGGTCGCTACCGGGTCCGGGCGATGGTTCGAAAGGGAGCATTGTTGCGGTCGCTGGAAGGATTGGATTATGAGCTTTTTGAAGGGGAAATTACACGAAAAGGTGATGTGGAAAAGGCCCTTGAAGGTGTTGATTATGTGATTCACGCTGCCGGCCGCACAGCGCAGTATCCGTCAGAACTAAATCATTATGAAGCAGCCAATATAGAAAGCACTCGTTTGCTGCTTGAGGCCTCCCGGGAAAAAGGAATCAAATGTTTTGTATTTGTGAGCACTACCAACTGTTTTACCAACGGAACCCTCGAAAACCCGGGTACCGAGGACAGCGGCTTTATGCCCTGGTTAAAAAAATCGGGATATGCTTACAGCAAGTATCTGGCCCAGCAAGAGGTATTGGAGTATGTGAGAAAGTATGATTTTCCTGCCGTTGTGGTTGCTCCCGGTTTTCTCATAGGTCCGCGCGATGCCAAACCTTCCAGCGGTCAACTTATGCTTTATGTATTGAAGAACCGGATTGTTTTTTGTCCGCCGGGAGGAAAAAGTTTTGTGGATGCAGAGGTGGCAGCACAGGCGGTGGTGAATGCACTTAATGCGGGTAAAAGCGGAGATATCTGGCTGCTGACAGGGGAAAACCTGACCTATAAGCAATTTTTTAAAACCCTTTCGGGAATTGCGGGAAAAAGAACACTTATTATCCCTTTGCCTCAGGTTCTTTTAAAAAGTGCGGCATTTTTCTTTGATATTACTGAAAAGATTACCGGAAAATCTTTGCCTTTTAACACTACACAACAAAGGTTGTTGTGCCTCGATAACTACTTTGACAATGCCAAAGCGATCGAAGAACTGGATATGCAACCTGCCAATACCGAAAAATCCATCAAAAAAGCAATGAATTGGTTTCGGGAGAACGGCTATATCTGAAACACGAATGATTTAGTGCAGCAGGTCTTTGTCTTCGAAAACTCCGGCAATAGCAAGCCAATGCAGAGATGTAAAAAGAGGTTATTGGGAAAGTTCCTCTGTTTGGGGCAGGCTGATCGTAAAAGTACTCCCTTTGTCCGGTTTGCTTACAACAGAAACAGTTCCTCCCATTTTTTCTGTATACTCCTTGCAAAGTATAAGCCCAAGACCTGTTCCCTCTTCGCCATGAGTTCCCGGCATTGAAGTGATGTTGCCTTCGATTCTGAAAAGCTTTGACTGGGTTTGCAGGTCCATTCCAATGCCGTTATCGCTAACATTTATCCGTACTTTTTCCCCGTCCTCTTCGGTTGTGATTATTATCTTACCTCCATTTGGGTTGCAGTATTTTACTGCATTGCTTAGCAGGTTTCTGAGTATGCTTTTAAGCAGATCTCTGTCAGCATAAACAACCTGCGCTTCCGGCACAGCATTGGAAAAACTGATGTTTTTTCCCACTGCCTGTGCTTCCACCAGTTCCAATACATCATCAACCAGGGCTGCAAGCTGCAACTCCATGGGTTTTACTATTATCCTGCCGGTTTGCGAACGTGCCCATTGCAGTAGGTTTTCAAGAAGTTTAGATCCCAATCCAACGGTGGAGTCCAATACGTCGAGCAGTTCTGTTATTTGTTTTTGGTCATTATTGTCGATACTGGCTCTGAGCATTTTGCCGATTATCTGCAAAGAACCGATAGGATTGCGCAAATCGTGAGAAATAATAGAGAAAAATTTATCCTTGGTGGCATTGATTACCTCAAGCTCTTTTGTGTAAGCCTGCAGCTGATCTGACTTGCGTTTTAATTGCAGATGGGTATTGACGCGACTGAGCAACTCTTTAGAATGAAAAGGTTTGGTTATATAATCTACTGCCCCTAAATCAAATCCCCGCACGATATTTTCCACATTGTTAAATGCTGTGAGCATAATAACGGGAATACTTTTACATTCATCACATTGCTGCATCAGTTCAAGCGCTTCAAAACCGTCAATCTCCGGCATGTTGATGTCCATCAGAACAAGATCGTAATCAGTTACTTCCATCAAAACTTCCAGCGCTTCACGACCGTTCAGTGCAAAGCCAACCCGGTAGCCTGCATCGCGCAAAACACTACCAATAACTTTTATATTTGTGGGGTTATCATCAACTGCCAATATTTTAAAAGATTCGGGCTTATCTTGCATGGGTCAGTTCTCCAGGTATGATTTTAATTTTTCAACAATTTCAGGGAAAAGATTCAGCATGTTTTGAAGTTTTTTAACCTCAAACTGATCAGCCAGCGAAATGATGGTATTGGCATAAATACTTAAGGGTTCAAAGTCGTATGTTTTACTCTCCTGTAAAAGTTGGTAGCCAAAACCCTGAATTTCATCCATCAATTTATTTCGTATAATTTCCTTGTGTAAAGTAACATATTTTTTTGTCAATATGAAAGCTAAACCTGTAAGTTTTTGCCGGTCAAAGTCAGAATACTCCGGGTTCTCTGTTAATAATACTTCTTTATCTACCTTGTTTTCACTCACTGAATAGGGGAGATGTTTTTTTAGCAATTCAATAAATTGAGGTATGTTGAGAGGTTTGGTGATAAAATCGTCAAATATATCCAGGGGAGATTCATCTTGTGGAAGAACTTTGACAGAAGCTGAAATGCCGATGATTTTAATGTTTTTTTGCGGGATATTGGACTTTATAATCTTTGTGGCTTCGTAACCATTGATTTCCGGCATGCGCAAATCCATCAAAATCAAATCCGGGAATACTTCTGTGGCCAGTTGGATGGCTTCTTTGCCGTTTTCTGCCTGGTGAAAGTTGATGGAAGGATTGTCGAGCAGATCGATAAGCAGTTGTCGGTTTTCTTTGTTGTCATCTGCAATAATTACGTTTGCCGGTCCAAAGGAAACGGATGAATTAAAAGCTTTCGGGTTTTCTTCTATCCATAACTCTTGTTGTGATATGGTCACATTTTTGAGGCAAACCTCAAATATACTTCCTTTGCCCTGGCTGCTTGCAACAGACAAGATTCCTCCCATTGCTTCAGTAATGCTTTTGCTGATGGGAAGACCCAGCCCAGAACCTCCATAAATACTTTCCTGCTGAGTCTCCGGTTGGAAAAATGGCTGAAATATATGGGTAAGATCTTTCCCGGGAATCCCTATGCCCGTATCTTCTATCCTGAGTACAAGATCCAGGGTGTCTTTTTTCCTGTTTTTTGTGTCGATAGTTAAAATTACATGGCCTTCATGGGTGAATTTTATGGCATTACTCACAAGGTTTAACAACACCTGCTGCAATCTCACCGGGTCTAGCAGGAGTGAAGGGGGAATGTTTTTCTCTTTTTCAGTAAAGAAAACAATGTTTTTTTCTTTGGCCTTTTCAGAGTAGATTTTTTCCAGATAGGAAATAATGTTTCTAATGTTTACAGGCTCTTTTTTGATAGCCATTTTGCCTGCTTCAATTTTGGAAAGATCAAGTATGTCGTTGATGATATTAAGGAGGTTGCGACCGCTGCTTCGTATGGATTGTAATTGCGAATTTTGCTTTTTGTCCTCAACCTTGGACAAGAGGATTTCGGAAAACCCGATAATCGCATTGAGAGGGGTGCGTATTTCATGGCTCATATTGGCCAGGAAAGTGCTTTTAGCTTTGTTTGCACCTTCAGCTCTCTCACAGGCTACCTTCAGCTCTTCAGTACGATCCTTTACCATTTCCTCCAGGCTTGCACGATATTTCTCCAGTTCCTCCTGTGCTTTTTTCCTTTGGGTAATGTTGTTATTGATGCCCAAAAAATGGGTAACCAGACCAGCGTCATTTTTTACGGGGGCAAGATAAAGTTCACTCCAGTATTTCTCTCCGGATTTGTTGTAGTTTATCACTTCGGTTCGGCATTCAATCCCTTTTTTCAAAGCATTTCTGATTAATTTCATGTTGGGCTGTTCAGTTTCAGGACCTTGCATAAATCTTGCATTTCGCCCAAGGATTTCGTCAGATTTGTATCCGGTGGTTTTTTCGAAGGCTTCATTGACCATAATCAGGGGCATGTCTGGAAGTCGGGCGTCAGCTATTGCAACACCATTGGTGGATTTTTCAAATGCCCGTTCCATGATAAGCGCCATTTCCTCCTTCTCCCTCAATTGAGTTATGTCTCTTCCTTCAAATACCAGCATCCGAATGCTGCCATCCTCATTTTTTACCGGACTCAAAGAGAAGTCGATAAAGGTGTTTTTGTCAGAAAAATGCATTAAGTTGAGCTCATGCCTGGCAAATTTTCCCCGTGCAGCTGTTATAACTGCATTTTGAATGATTTTTGTCAGTTGAGGCCTTTCATTATCACCCAGTACCTGGCAGATGTATTTCCCAATGACTTCTTCTGTGGGTTTGTGCAGGAAATTTTTAAATGTATTGTTGGCTTCCTGGATGTTGCCCGATGTATCTAATAATCCAATAAACTGGAAAGCGCTGTTAAAAGTTGCCTTGAAACGGGCCATGCTTTCGCGCAGGGCCTCGGCCGATTTTTTACTTTCTGTTACATCCTGTATCATCCCAATCATGATCTGATCTTCCTCCCGGGTATGATTCATCAATATTCCGGTTTCCTGCAGGTAAATGTAATGACCGTCTTTGTGTTTTATCCTGTATTGAGCATTTTTCCGGGTTCTGTTTTTCATGGCCTCTTTCTGCAGTTTCAGGGCCAAAGGGAAATCCTCAGGATGGATCAACGAGATCCATAAAGAGACAGGTCCATTGAGTTCCTGATCTGAATAGCCCAGCACCGAACGAACACTTCCTCCCCAAATAAGCTGATTCTTTGTCATATTAAATTCATAGGCTACCTGGCCGGATGCTGCCGTTACCTTTTCATATCTTTGTTTCCATTCTGAGATGGCTTGTGCTGTTTCTTTTTGTTCGGTAATGTCATGTATAAGTATATGGTTGGCACTTTTGCCCTGGTGAATGATTCTTTGTAAAGTGACCTCCACAAAAATGATTTCTCCGTTCTTCCTGATATGACGATAGAACTTGAAATGCCGGGAGGGTTCATCATTAAAGGTTTGTGCACCAGGAAATGGTTGTTCTCCATCAGGGCAGATATCCCTGAGGGTCATTTCAAGAAATTCTTTTTTGCTGTAACCATATTTTTGTGCAGCAGCCACATTTACTTCAAGAAATCCCAGGTTTTCTGTGTCATAAATCATCATAGGCTGAGGATTGAGTAAAAACATCCTCTTGTATTTCTTCTCGCTTAAACTCAGTGCATTTTCTATACGTTTTACATGGCTTATGTCGCCCAAAATACTTAAAATGCCGTTTATTTCTCCTTCCGCATCATACATGGGCGAATTGCTCGACAAAACAGGAATTATCTTTCCATTGCGATGCTTTAAAAAAACCTCTCCTTTCCAGCTATTGGCACTCAAGAGTGTTTCAGTGATCTCTTGTGTATTGATAGAATGATTCTCCGGCAACAAGATAGAATAATCTGTTCCGGTCATATCTTCCGTTGACCATCCGAATAGGGTTTGGGTTGTTTGATTGGCAAATGATATCTTACCTTGCAAATCGGTAACGATAATTGCCTGTCCCACATGGTCAAGCAATTCGGCCATGTATCGGTTTTTATCGTTTTTTCCCTTTTCTTCATGAATATCGGTTACAAACGCTATGATTCTTAAAACTTTGCCTTCAATAATTACAGGGCTGAACAATACGTCATACCAACGGTATTCGGTTTTTCCTGTAGATAGCTTATGTGATGTTTTTGAGATTTTCCCCTCTGAGGCAGCTTTGGTAAATGCATTCCAGGAATGCTCCTTGTTTTCATAGTGCAATAAGTCCAGCAGGTGAAGATTAGTGGGATGCTTATAAAACCGGTTGCTTTTTCTGCTTCGCAGAACCACATATCCTTCAGGAGTCAGATAGTAAACCTGATCGGTTGAATCGGTGTTGGAAAGACTCACGCAGATTTGATTGCATAAATTCTTTTGTTTAGCGCTTAGGCTTAATTCTGAAAGATCGCAGTCGGAGTTCCCGGATGTTGAATTGATTTTAGATTTGCTATCGTTGGTTGTATGTTTCATTAATATGCAGTATAGACAGATAAGTAGATTTTTAATGGCTTTTTTCTGCTTGTGGAAAACCCGGATGCAAATATGCAGATAACCGGGTTGGGTTAAAGAAGATAAACCGTCTTTTCAAAAGTATAAGTTCCTTCCGGGTATTTTCTATGAAAAATACCGATTTTGTTCAGGCATTTTTACTTTCTGAAAAGTAAGTGCTGGCCGCACTTATATTTTGACATACAGTGGGTTGTATGTGTTTGAGCGTAACACTGGAAGTGGAAACTTAAATGTTAAGCAACCCTAATAAGGCAGTGGTAGCCCAGGTTTAAAAAAACAACAGCCCGGATATTGCATTCTTTAATCCGGTGCGGGTATTCTGCCTGTTATGATTCTTTTGGAATGGCATTGGCTTTTTCTTCCATCACCACCCTGGTTCTTGGCAAACACTCAGGATATTCTTTCTGGATGAATTCAATGAGTTTTTCACGCACATATACCCGCAAGTCCCATGCCTTAGGGCTGGTGTCTGAACTCATCAGGGCGCGGATTTCCAGGGTGTGTTCTTTGGCGTCGGTTACCTGAAGCACGTTTACTTTCCCATCCCAGTGAGGGCTGGATTCCAGCAGGCGTGTGAGTTCTTTTCGCAAGGGTTCAAAGGGGATAGTGTAGTCAGTATAGATAAAAACTGTACCCAGGATATCGGCTGAGGTGCGTGTCCAGTTCTGGAAGGGGCTTTCGAGAAAATATGTGGAAGGAACCACCAACCTGCGTTTATCCCAGATGCGCACCACTACATAGGTCAGGTTGATCTCTTCAATCCATCCCCATTCATTTTCCACAATTACCACATCGTCCATCCGTATAGGTTGTGTTACCGCAATCTGCAATCCTGCCAGAATTGTTCCCAGGGCTTTTTGTGCCGATAAACCTATAATCAAACCGGCAAGACCAGCTGAGGCAAAAAGACTTACCCCAATATTGCGGACACCCTCAAACAGCATCAGGATTATTGCTGTTGAAATTACTACGATAATAAAAATCACTATCTTTTCGAGAATGTTGTATTGAGTGTAGACTTTTCGGCTTTTAAGATTGTCAGCCAAAGAAATGTCATACTTTTTCAGAATCTGGTGTTTCGACATACGGATAAAGGCTATCAGACCCCATGCAATACTTACTACGAAAAGTACTTCACCGGTTTTCTGAATGGTTGGAAGCAGCTCTTCCGGTACTTTCGAAATGTATCGGGTGACATGCTGCATGAAATTAGACAAAAGAAAAATCAAAACAGGTAAGATGAATCTTTTCATAACAATCAGGAATTTGAATGGTTGAAACTATTTGCACTGCTTTTTCCTTTAAAAGCAAGCAATTACAAAATGTTAGTAATTCAATTTTGAGTCCACTCCGAAAACTCGTTTTCGGAAAAATTCGTGAAAATATTATGTTCTTAATTGTCTGAATATCAAACAATAAAATTAGTGTCAATTAGTGTAATTTGTGGACAATAGACTTTTTAGAATGGACTCAATTTCACTTCTTCAACAAATTACAATGCATTTGGTTTAATATTTAGATTTCGGATCAAATATAACATTGACCTTTGGAAGATTATGTATGTAGAAATTACGTTATATCTTTGTAAAAAAAATCAACCTATGACCGAGTTATTGATTTCAATCCGTTACATTTTGCCTGCTGTGGTTGTTTTTCTTACAGCCTGGTTTATTCTGAAAGAATTTTTCAAGCAGGAAAATGTAAATCGTCAATTGCGAATGATGGAAGAAAAACAGAAAATTTCTCTGCCTGTTCGCCTTCAGGCCTACGAAAGGCTTGTGTTGTTGCTTGAGCGGATTTCTCCCGGCAATCTTGTTATGAGAACACACCAACCCAACCTGAATGTCAAACAGTTTCAGCAAATGCTCATTCAGAATATTCGTGAGGAATTTGAGCATAATCTTTCGCAGCAGCTGTATGTTTCCATCGATGCATGGGAAAAGGTTAAAGGGGCAAAAGAAGAAATGCTTCGTCAGATAAACACCTCTGCTGCCAGGCTGCCGGAAGATGCCACCAGTGCGGATCTAAGCCGTAATATACTGGAGATGAGTATCGATAAGTCAGCAACACGCAAAGCACTGGACTTTGTTAAGACAGAAGCAAGAAAAATATTATAATTTTTATCGGAGAATACAGCACTCATAAATTCTTGATCAGGAAAGCATAAGTGGAAGTTGAATATTCTTCAGGGAAATGATATTAAAAAAAAAAACGATACCATGGAATTTGAAGTTAAATCATTTTCGGGAAAGGAGGCAGAAGTTCACCTTGAAACCATAGCTGATTTGCGCATGAGGGTGTTCAGAGATTTTCCATACTTATACAAGGGAACCATCGAATATGAGAAGGATTATCTGAGCCGGTATTTCAATGCGCCCAGTGCAAAGTTTTTTGTGTTGTTTTATGGTACCCGGATTGTCGGCGTTGCCACATGTATTCCCCTGAGCGAGGAAGCTCATTATATCCGCAAGCCTTTTGAGGAAAAGGGACTTGATGTAAACAGCTACTTCTATTTTGGTGAATCGCTGCTGGAAAGAATTTACCGGGGCAAAGGCTTTGGCAAACTCTTTTTTCAATACCGGGAAGAGGAAGCCCTGAAGTACCCGCAAATAGAGTATACTGCCTTTTGTGCCGTTACCCGCAGCGATGACCACCCGATGAAACCCGATAATTACATGTCCCTTGAGGGATTTTGGTCTAAAATGGGATACAGCCCGCAACCCGGGCTGTCTGCCGTTATGTCATGGACTGATGTTGATCAGGAAAAAGAAACAGAAAAAAAACTGGAATTCTGGGTTAAAAAAACTCAGGTAGAGAAAGGGTTTACCAAAATGCTGTGATACACCACAAACATTTGTCTGCACAGATATTGCCTAATCTGAATAAAAAAAGAAAGTTTAAAACAATTATGAATATTCAGCTAAACAACCGAGATGAATCCTTCCCTGAATACAAGCAGTTGACCATTCAGCAACTGCTCGAAGTGAAAAACTTCTCCTACAAAATGTTGCTGGTGCGTGTTAATGACATCACCGTTAAAAGAGAATATTATGACACAACCCTTATCAAAGAAGGAGATAAGGTGGCTGTAATTCACCTGATGGCAGGTGGCTGAAAACAACTTCCACCTGCGCAGGGCCTTGACTGGAAACAGGACTGCTGGTTAAATCGCTGAATTGATATGTTGAATTCCAATGAGACTGTCGTAAATATCTCCCGGTTTCCTGTAGTAAATATATATGGTATAGTCGTTTTCGGTAATGGAATGGGTTCCTTCAAAAAGTGACTCATCGCCAACATCTGTTCCATCTTCCAGGTAAATATACTGGTAATCATAAAATCCCTGTTTAAGCAAAAGACGCAGCTCATAGCGGGAGTCTCGGTAATTGTATTCCATTTTATTGCGCGAAGAAAAAATCCAGTCGGTTAGTTCTCCCATCAAATAAACGTTACCATTGGGGAGTGGGTTATTATGAGGCAAAACAAAATGGACCCAGGCGTAATCACTTTCCAGCAAATCATCGGAATAATCTTCTGTTTTTATTAAAAATTTTCCGTTAATATCATCCCGGGTTGTGTACCTGAGGAATCGTCGGTTTCTGTCAGGTCTCAGATGCACTTCCCATCCATTGCTAATGGCGTTGATTTCTTCAACATTTAAGCTTCTGTGCCTAAGGCTTTTGATGTCAAAATTCCTGAATTCGTTTCCCCCTTGAAAAAGATTCCTGTCTTCATAATCATATATGAGCATATTGCCCTGAACCAGCCTGGGCTGTATTCCATAAATGGCATTGTCCCATCTTCCATTTTGGGTAATGAGCACTTTCAGATCCCGGTAGGGATTGGATATGGGATAGAGACTGGTGTTTACAGAAAAATCAATTTCCTGTTTGGTGTCCCGGTAATTCAGGTTGGTAGCTTGTTTTACCGTAGCGTCAATGGTCACCCTCTGCTCAAATACCATAAACCTGCGGGTTAAAACGACATCCTCTCTGTTGCCATCAATGAAAACTTTCAGTAAATAATTTCCCGAAAGTTTGGGTTTCATGTTGGAGTTGGGAAACTCCAGTGAATAGTGGGAAAAGGGGACCCTGGTGTTTATGGAAAAAGAATATTCACTGATTCTGTCCTCATAAAACCCTTCAATATATTCGTATTCCATCAAACCTGATGGCTGCCACATGGCATCGCAATGGACAATGGTATATGCATAGTTTTTGAAATCAGCATCCAGGTCATCAAAACGAAGGATTAGTTGTTCAGCTGAATTAAATTCTATAATGGGCGGAGATAATTCCCATCCTTTTCGGTTAAACAAAACAGATTTAATGTTGTTGACATATACGAAATCACTGTACCGTAGGTAGTCTCCATCGTAATAATCACTTTCAGGAGGTTGAAATTCAGCTGTTTTAATTAGTTTTGTCTTTTTTTCTGCAATTAAAGAATTATTTCTGTTCAAGGCTTGCAGGGGATTAAAAAAAGAACTTAAGAATGCCAATA
>SLPR01000251.1 GCA_007131895.1 Bacteroidales bacterium
ATGGACTGGAGTAAAACCCATGTAACCAATACACTTTATATTTGCTGGGGTGCTCAGGCCGGTCTATACCATCATTACGGTATTGGGAAATTTAACCTGCCTGCCAAGTTATTCGGCGTTTTTGAACACAGAATCACTGAGCCCGGATTGCCTCTTTTCAGGGGATTTGATGATGAGATACACGTGCCCCATTCGCGATACACCGAAACACGACGGGAAGACATTATGCAACATCCCAACTTAACCCTTGCGTGTTATTCAGAAAAAGCGGGTGTTCATGTGGTTACATCTAAAGATTTCAGACAGATTTTTGTAACAGGACATTTTGAATACAATGCCGACACCTTAAAAAACGAATATATCCGTGACAAAGAACGTGGTCTTGATACGGCACTGCCCGAAAACTATTTCCCCGGCAACATTCCCGAGGCCCTGCCCATTGTTCGTTGGAGAGCCAATGCAAACCTTTTCTTTGTCAACTGGCTCAACTACTATGTTTACCAGGAAACCCCCTATGAATGGGCATAATCCGTATTTAGCGCTTTTATTGCCGGATATATTTGACATCCACTCTCGTTTCAATTCACTAAAAATAATTGACCATTGGTGATGGAAAAATCAATTGAAAGAAATTTTTTTTTGTCAGATTAAAAAACTCAATTATCTTTGCAACGCTTTTCACAAAGCAAAACGTTCATCACAATACTTGGTCTGGTAGTTCAGTTGGTTAGAATACGTGCCTGTCACGCACGGGGTCGCGGGTTCGAGTCCCGTCCAGACCGCGAAAAACAAGAGGTTGATTGTTAATTCAGTCAACCTTTTTTTATTCAGTTTATTTCACCCTTTCAAACCGAACATCTCTGACCCTGCCGCCCGATGCGCGGAAACCTTTAATCATTCGCTGGTTATCTTTCTCAAAACGTATCCTGGATACAAACCACATACTACCGGCAAAGTGATCGGGAGTGAGTGGGGTAAGGGTAATTTCACCGATGCGCA
Organism: Bacteroidales bacterium; assembly: GCA_007131895.1. Lineage (GTDB taxonomy): Bacteria > Bacteroidota > Bacteroidia > Bacteroidales > UBA7960 > SKVR01. Next base: position 1,000 of record SLPR01000251.1, read on the forward strand.
GATGAGTTATGACCAGTTTTGGGTCGTCATCTTCATCTTTTTTTACTTCCATGGTGTAGGTAATGTCCAGTTCTTCGCTGTAATAGCGACCGGTCAATTCATGCAGGTTAACCAATGCGGGGTCAAATATTTGTGTACGGGGCAATTCTGTGGTTTCATCATTCCTTACCAGTTCCACGGTTTCGGCCGGTCCGTTTTCCAGCACCGGAAAAACAAACCGTATTGTGCCGCCCTCTGTAATGAATTCCCTGGCAGATAGCGGATATAATTTGATGGGTTGCCTGTTTGAACTGGTACGGAAGAATAAAGTATCCTGCTTTGACAGAAAAATGATATGATTATCGGGTGCCTGTTTAAAATGGCCTTCGTAAAACGGGAAAAGTCGGGGGTCTGCAATGACAATTGCTGCATCCCAGGGTTCCTCTTCTTTTTCTTTTTCCAGGAGATCTTCCAGTACGATATCTGCTACCTTCATTGCCATGGCGCCGGAGTTGAAGCCGCCATCGTTGCTGAACACGATAACCGATACATCATGTTCAGGAAAACGCGCCAGGAAAGTGCGGTATCCGGCGTCGGCTCCGCCGTGACTGATCATGGGTATTCCCCTGTATGTGCCCACTACCTGGCCCAGGGCATAGTTGATTATGGTTCCGTCGTTTAATACTCCCTGTGTATTCATTTTTTCTATGATGGCTGCACTGCCCACTTTGGGGTTATCGAAGTTGAGTGCCCAAAGGCTCAGGTCCTCAACCGTAGTGAACAGGCTTGTGGCACCAGCGGTGGCATAGCTCAGTACCCGTTTGCGGTACTCTCCGTTGCGGGCGGCATAGGAATAGGCCCTGTTTCTGACAATCTTCTCATGGTCATCATAAAAAAGGGTGTGTTGCATTCCCAGGGGTTCAAATATACGCTCGCGGGTAAATTCGGGAAATGATTTACCTGAAACCCTTGCCACCACTTCGGCAAGAAGTGTAAATCCGGAATTGCTGTATAGGTATTCTTCCCCCGGTTGGAAATTCAGTTCTTTTTGCCTGGCCAATAAACGCAACACCTGTTCGGTGGTAATGATATCATCCAGGCGCCAGCCTGCCATGGCAAGCAGGTTCCACTGGTCTCTTATGCCGCTGGTATTATGGGCCAGGTGTCGCAGGGTAATGGTTGTGGCGAAATCCGGAACTTCCGGTATATGTTTGCGGATGTCATCGTCAAGGGATAATTTACCATCGGCCTCCAGCAACAATATGGAGAAAGTGGTGAATTGCTTGGATATGGATGCTATATGAAAAATGGTTTGGGGTGTTATAGGAATATCATACTCGAGATGGGCAAACCCGTACCCGTTTTTAAAGACGATTTCGCCGTTTTTTACAACGGCAACGGCCACTCCCGGTGTCCAGGCAGTATCCCATGCCAGGAAAGTTTCATCAAACCGTTTACTCAAATCATTGGGCAGAGTGGTGTACCTCTGGGCAACAAGAATATGGGAAGAGCAGACAAAACCCATAAATAAAAACAGGAGCATTCTATGAAAAGAAAATATCAGGCTATGTTTCATTTTTAGAATTTTTGAAGACTTTATACAGCAGCAATGTTAAAGAATTTTTTTTAGAAAATGATTAGCTGTTTGGAATTTTATACCTATAAAAAATCATTTCGGGCAACTGATATTTTTCGAAGGAAATTGTCAGATTTAA
>SLPR01000304.1 GCA_007131895.1 Bacteroidales bacterium
GAAAAAAGTCCCAGGGCTATCATTCAGATCAATCATGGGCTGGCAGAACACAGCATGCGCTATCACGAATTTGCCAAATACTTATGTGATCGTGGTTATGGAGTTTACCTCCATGACCATCCCGGTCATGGAAAAACGGCAGGGTCGAATGAAGCCGAAGGGCATTTGCCATGGAAAAATGGTTGGGATGATATGCTCGATGTAATTCACGGCATTAACAAGTCAATACGAAAAGCCCATCCGAGCATTCCTGTTTTTCTTATGGGCCATAGCATGGGCTCCTTACTGGCAAGGTATTACAATTGTACCTACCCTATGTATTTTAAAGGTATGATTCTCTCGGGTACCGGCAATCCTGATCCGGTAGCATTAAAATCATTTCTTGCACTGGTTAAAACAATCAGTTATTTTAAACCCTACAATTTCAAAAGCAAATGGGTTAATACCCAATTTTACAAAAAATTCAATATTTCCATCAAAAACAGCAAAACTACTTTTGACTGGCTAAGCTCGGATGAAGCAGAGGTTGAAAAATACATCAACGACCCTCTCTGTGGCTTCGATCTGTCCCTGGGCTTTTTTAAAAATCTGTTGCAGGGGTCATTACAAATGCTCAAATCAGAAAAACAGCTCAGGTTCAGGAAAAATTTTGCAACACTTATTATCTCCGGAACAGAAGACCCTGTAGGGAATTTTGGTAAAGGTCCCAAAGCATTGCAGCAAAAGTATGTCCAGCAGGGCTTTTTTAATACCCACCTTAAGCTACTGGAAGGCCGACACGAATTGCTCAACGAGAAACCGGAAATCAGGCAACAGACTTACAAGACTATCGAAGACTGGATTGACGGAAAACTAAGCGGTAATTTTTAGTTTAGCTGCCTCGTTACGTCAATTTTTGTTAAATCACTCTGCCTTCAACCATACAATGGCCGAATTATAGTATTTTCAACCCCTCAAAAATTATGGTCACATTTCACCGGCCCTAAGTCCATATGCAACTAGTATGGCTAAAGGTCGGTTTTTAAGTGTTAACTAAAATATTCTTAAACAAATGAACAACCGAAAAGTATCACTAACACCAATTATTATCATTGCACTCTTTTTGATGACTGTAGCCTGCCAGCAGCAGCCTAAGGCGGATTCGCCTATTCGTATTTCCAATATGAGTCTGGATATCTCTCCCGGAGATGACTTCTACAGGTTTGTCAATGCCGGATGGCTTGAAAACAATCCTATTCCTGAGGAATACAGCAGATATGGTTCTTTTGAAAAGCTTGCCGAGCAAAATGAAGACAAACTTTATGAATTGCTCCAGAATATCCGCAATGACCAAAATGCATTACTTGGTTCCAACAGGCAAAAGGTCAGAGACTTTTTCAACAGCGCCATGGACACGGTAACACAAACCGAATCTGGCATAAAGGCTATAGAGTTCCTGTTGGATAAAATAGACAATATCAAGGATAAAAATGAACTTCCCAATATTATTGCCTCTTTGCATCTAAAGGGTTTTGGCCCCGTTTTTAGTCTCAGGGGTGCACAAGACCGAAAAAACACAGAAGAGATAATTGCCAATATTTTCCAGGGGGGATTAGGCATGTCGGATCGTGATTACTACCTTAATGATGATGCAAGAAGCATAGAAATTCGGGAAAACTACGAAAGATTTATCGAAAAAATATTCATTCTTGCCGGAAACAGTCCTGAGGAGGCTTCCGGGGCAAGGAAAGAAATCATGGAAATTGAAACCCAGCTTGCCGATGCATCCATGACACGACTTGAAAGAAGAGACCCCCATGCAACTTATAACAAAAAAAAGATCATACAGCTGGATGCGTCTATGCCCGCCTTTGGATGGGATGAATATCTTACTTCACTGGAAATAGACATAACAGAACTTAATGTAGGACAGCCTGATTTTTTCGGCCAATTCAATCAACTTGTTAATACGCAAACAAAGGACGCCTGGAAAACCTACCTGAGATGGAATGTTTTAAGAGGATCAGCCCCTTATATCGGGCAGGAGTTTGAGCAGGTACATTTTGATTTTTATACACGGGTAATGACCGGCAGTGAGCAACAAAGAGAAAGATGGAAGATTGCTCTTTCAACGCTCAACGGAGCCCTTGGGGATGCTGTAGGACAGGAATACGTTGCATTGCATTTTCCTCCTGAATCCAAAGACAGGATGGTAGAGCTTGTGGAATACCTTCGTGAGGCTTTCTATCAGCGCATCGAACAACTGGATTGGATGAGCCCTGAAACCAAGGAAAATGCCTTTGCAAAACTTGAGGGCATGAATGTAAAAATTGGTTATCCTGACAAATGGGTCGACTATAGTGGTTTGGAAATCAAAGAACAACCTCATGTTTTAAATATAATTGCAGCGCGCGAATTTAATACATTGCGCAATCTTGAAGAAATTGGCCAGCCTGTAGATCGCGACAAATGGTTTATGAACCCTCAAACGGTCAATGCCTATTACAGCCCCACCATGAATGAAATTGTATTTCCAGCAGCCATATTACAGCCTCCTTTCTTTTTTCCACATGGAGATGATGCAGTAAACTTTGGAGCCATCGGAATGGTAATAGGACATGAAATGACGCATGGTTTTGATGATCAGGGGCGCAGATATGCCATGGACGGAAACCTGAAAGATTGGTGGAAAGAAGAAGACAGCCAC
>SLPR01000332.1 GCA_007131895.1 Bacteroidales bacterium
CTGCAAAAGCATCACTGCTCTCATGGAGATGGCTATCCTCCAGATACATGTCGGATGTCGTGGTAACTTTTGCAGAAAGATTGCAGGCCAGGAAAAGGCTTAGCATAATTGCTGCTGAAAATAATCTTGTTGCTTTCATTTGCTGGTGAAATTAGAGAATGTGTGTTTTTTTTTGTTTGTGAATTACTATTAATAAAACTTCCTTCTTACGAACCATCTTTCATATACATTGATTCCAATATTGAATCGAAAGTAGTTTTCCTGTATCAGATCTGCACTGCCGGAACTTCTCTGGGAATATTCAAAGCCAAGATTCAGGGCTGATAAAGAACGTCTGACGGGTATACCAAGTCCAAAACTTATGCCAAACTCTGAAAAGTCTTGGTATGCGCCGCTCCTGTCTTGAAGTGTAAGAAAAGACTGCCCGTAGCGTGCCCCGAATCTGTATTCAAGGCGGTTAAAAAATCCGGTGTAAGTTTCAACTCTGGGATTGAAAACAGCACCCGCACGAAGCATATAAGCATCGTTGAGATTATGAACAGAATCAAATGTTTTATAAGAGCTCCAGTTTTGAGACTGGAAATCTACTCCTCCGCCCCAACGTGGATTGATATTCATAAAAGCACCTGCAGCGATATTTGCCGGAATCTCCATTTTCCCTTTCTGTCCCTCGTTAAAGTTCAGGGTGTCAATACCTGGGGTTCCCGGGAGGTTTCTGGTGATAAAACTCGATTGTTTAATGTCTAAACCTGTTGAACCAGTATAGGTTGCCCCAAGAGTTAACCTGCGGTTTTCATCTATCGGGAACTGCCATTGCAGCCCATAGCTAAACATGAATCCGCTCACCTGATCGGAATAACTCCAACCTGTTCTGTGAAATCCGATACTGTCGGATTGGGCCAAAAGCCTGTCTTCTATTTTTCCGAACAGGTAAGATAGGTTTACTCCGGCTGATAATCCTTTGTACAGACGAAATCCATGACCCATATATACCTGGCTTATGCCTCCACTTCCTTCATAAAAATAATTTATACGGCCTGCTGTATCATCTTCATAAAAATCAGAAATGTTATATCCCATTTGCGACCAGGGTAATAAGCCTGCGGCAACACTCCAGCGGCGGGTTACAGGAAAGGCAAAATTAAGATTGGCCATTGCTGTGTACCCTGAAGTTTGTTCCAGGTTTGATACTTTTTGCTGATAAATATGAGAAAAAACGGTACCATCAAAAACAAATGACAGTGAGTCAATAGCTGTATATGACGCAGGATTGAGGTAGTTGACGGTAACATTGCTTCTAAAGCCTTGTGAAATACCACCCATGGACATATTTCTGAAATATTCGTTTCCCTTTACTTCTCCGGGACCGAACATAGAATATGGTGAGTTGATTGTTGATTGGCCTTGAAGCGCTGATGACCAAATGATTAGGAATAGCGACACGATAAAAATCTGTGGCAGGTTTCGGGATTTGCTTTTGTTTTTCAACATTTATGGTTATATTCTAAAATTATGTTTAAGCCCCTGAGAACTAAATTTTGGACTGCAAATATCCTATTTTTTAGTGTTTTATCAAAAAAAAATGTGTCACCTCCTCCCATAATCACCATTAAATCAGGAAAAATTGCTTTATATTGGTCGATTATACCATCTATTTCAGCATTACAACCGTTTATTACACCTGATAAAACAGACTCCTGTGTGGTGGTTCCGGTAAGGAATGATATTTTTTCTTTTTTAACTAACGGTAGTTTAGCGGTAAAAGTATGCATGGCATGAAAACGCATGTCCAATCCCGGAGATATACTGCCTCCAAGATACTCTCCGGTTTGGTTGACAAATTCATAGGTTATGCACGTGCCTGCCTGTATGGTGAGCGTGTCTTTTTGGGGATAGAGCGAAGACCCGTAAACAGCCGCTGCCAAACGATCTGAACCCAGTGTGCCCGGACTTTGATACTTTAATTGAAGAGGAGAAGGGGTCTCCTGGTTCATATGCAAGACAGGAATTGTTTCTCCCAACCAGGGGGCTACAGATGTTGTTTTTCCTGAAACATCGGAAATTATACCCCGGGATGGTGCGTATTTCAGGATCATCTGCTCAAGCTCATCATGGGTTATCTGCGCCGCAGAGTGCAGGTGTCTGATGATGTCATTTTCGAAAAAAGCGACCTTGGTAAGGGTGTTACCGGCATCAATAACCAGGTTCATCAAATTAATTGTATTTTTATTGTGTTGATTATAAGATTATAAACTAAAACAATGATGGATAATTTCAACAAAAGTAAAAAAACATATTGCCAGATAAAAATGTTTAACTAAATTTGCACTGTCAAAACAACGAGGTACCATAGCTCAGTTGGTAGAGCAACGGACTGAAAATCCGTGTGTCCCTGGTTCGATCCCGGGTGGTACCACGTTCCACAAAAGACGAAAACGCTGCAATTTCTAATTGTAGCGTTTTTTTATTTTTCAAGCTTTACTTTTCTAGCCACTCCTTGATTATGGGTCAAGACCAAATGTTGGGGGTCAGGCATAAATTTTTCGTTTTCAAACCCGGATTGTTGACCTGTGCAATTCTTTTCCCTCCCTCATAAGCGAATTTGTATAACCATTCCGGTTTTGTTCCTATCCACAAAAGGCGTGATTTGCAAAGAATATGAATGGACGTTAGGGGAGGGAAAAAGCTTGTGGCAAACAGCAGGCACCACCTTGTAAACTATTTGTGTGCTCAATATGCCAATGACTGCACCGGCTGCAACATCTTCAATCCTGTGCCTGTTATGGTGCAGTCTCAGTATAGCAGTTGTTGTGGCAAGAGCATATCCGGTAACTCCATACCATGGTGATTGTTCCTGGTACTCCTTGCGAAAAAACTCTGCCCCCATGAAAGCGATAGCAGCATGTCCGGAAGGGAAGGAGTTGTTGTCGCTTCCATCGGGGCGGGGAGAATGAACCTGGGTTTTTAATCCATAAACTGCTGTTCCCATAAATAAGTAGGAAGTTGCAAGGTAAACGGTTCTTTCTGTAAACTTGTGCTTCCCTTTTATCCCTATTGCATTGAGGACATAAACCGCAATTATTGGGGAGTATTGCAGAATGTCGTCAGCCAGATAGTTTCTCGCAGGTTCAGGTTCGACAGACCGGGATTTATTGTATAGAAAATGTTGAGAAGCAGAAAGGTTGCTTTGAAAGGTGTGCTGTTGGAACTGCTGGCTGAATGCATTGCCTCCCTGACACGACAAAACGATCTCCAGCAGAAAGAAGAATGCAATCTTTCCGGAAAAAAACAGCAAGTTGTTGTATGGGTCTGCTGTTTTGCTATTCAAGGGAACAGGTTTCATTTATGTGCATTCCGCAATATATTTACCTTGCTTTTCATAATCCAACATCTTTTCCAACCTGTTGTATGATAAGATTGACCGATGTTATATATCAAAAGCATCCTAATGCCTGCAAAGATAGCTGCTTTTGTCTTTGCAGAGTTTTAAAGCTATCTTCAACAGATTGTGGTCAGCCAAACGTCTTTCCGGGTCATTGGTGGATCCAACATAATTCTTATCAATTCCCGTGCTGTAAAGAATGTAAGTGTACTGCATGGCCCTGGATTGGATATGGTTTATCCACCGTCAAGCTACCCTCTGCCGGCAGCCACTAATTTGTTTTGGAACACCGTGTGACATTTGTCTGTAAAGGAAACTGCAGCATGTCATAAATATTGATGGGTCGTGTCAGATAAATTTTTTAAAATGTTCCATAAAAGCTTGTGAAAATAAAAAATTGATGTACCTTTGCACTCGCAAACACAAAATGGTGGTGTTTGAACGTTCATCAAATATCAGGGCGATTAGCTCAGCTGGTTCAGAGCACCTGCCTTACAAGCAGGGGGTCGGCGGTTCGAATCCGTCATCGCCCACACTGAAAATCAAAAGGTTGCAGACTTAAAAATCTGCAACCTTTTTTTTGTGAACCGAAAACTTCAACCTTTCCCCACGGGCAGTCAAGAAGGTTAGTTCTGTTCCAATAAATTTTTCAGGTTCTCAAGTCCCTGTTCCAAATCGTCTCCAATCATTGATTCAAAATTCATAAAAAGCATCATCAGGTTCATGGGGTAGTTCATTTTACCGTTAAATCCCCATCTTACCAGGGTTTGATTATCTGAAACTTCTTCAGTGATAAAATATGCCGAAGAAGTAGACTCAAAGGGTTCAATAAACCGAAGCTCATAATCAATTCTTTCATTTTCAACGACCGCAATGATTTCCTGTTCTCCCTTACCCACGTTTTTGTCTTCGCTATCCCAGGCAGAAACAGAGCCAGGTGTACCGGGCACGCCCCGGTAGGATTGTTTCATATCCGGATCCATGCTGCCCCATTTGCTGAACTGATCCTGGTTTTCGAGGTGTCTTATATGTTCAAATACTTCTGAAACAGGTCGCTCAACGATTATTTCGCGCTCAAGAGCGTAGTCCTTTTTCACGAATAATGCCAGCAACAAAGGAATGGCAATGATGATGGCTATACCCAGGAGAATTCTTTTCAGTATTTTCATTTCTTGGGGTATTTTGGTTTAATACAAATTGTTGCAACTTCCGGCAAAAGGTATTTCCTTCCGTGGAAAAGTTTTGACATGGATGCTTTATGGCCTTATCGCCTGAAATCGGGACAAATTGGTTGTCAAAATATTGACATAATCAGCCCAATCGATAACTGCGCAGTTTATGTCTTTTTATTATTCTTCACCTGCCCTGATTCTATCTGCCTGCTGGTTGGCCTCTCTCACTATGCGGGTAGCTCTTTCATCGGCTTCTTTTTCCAGGTTGGCTGCTCTTTCATCGGCCGATTTTATCAGCTGTTCGCCGGTGCGTCGAGCAGCCGCTTTGGCAATAGTTCCACTGGCTTCATTCTCCAGGTTTCTGGCCTGCTCTCTGGCTTCTTTTCTTAGGGCATCGGCAGTGCTTTTTGCTTCGCGTCTGATAGTCTGCGCTTGTCTTTCTGCTTCAGCAACCACCTGGTTTGCCCTTCGTTGCAGTTCTTCGCTAACTTGTTCACGGGCATCGTCTACAGCATCCTCAACCCGTTCTCTTGTTTCGTCCACCACATCTCTTACGGCATCCTCAATGGCGTCCATCAACTGTTTACGGGCATCGCCTGCTGTTTCAGCAAGACTCAGGCTGATGCGGGGCTCATTTACGGTTCCGGTAAATGCTACACCCACATTTACGGTTTCAGAGGGTGTAATAGTAAGTCCTCTTCCTGCAGCCTGATTGACCAGGTTGTCGAGCACCTGGTTGGCAGCACCTCCGAATTCCGCTCTGGGAATAGAAATTCCCATCAGGTAGTTGATGGTTTGATCAAAGCCATGATTACCGCTAAGGGTTGCCTGATATCTACCTATGTTGAGATCAAAAGGCTGCACTTCTACTCTTCCATCGCTGAAGGCAAAGTTGATATTAACATCTCTGACATTTGCCTGTCGAAACATATCCATTCTGAGTTGGTCTGCAAGGCCTTTAAGTGCCGGGCTATTTTCAACTGTAATGGCCGTTGAGCTGAAATTACCGGCACCTGCCAGGCTTGTAAGTATGGGTTCAAGTTTTTCATCCAATGCCGATTGCATTCTGAACCCGGCATTGAACCTTCCGCTGGCACGCTCACCGATGGGGGCAATGGCAGCAAAGGTATTGAAGGTAGAGAAAGTTTGGGCAATGTCGAACCTTGAGATGTTCATGTCAAAATCAATGACCGGACGGGTAACATCGTGGGTTGCGTATGATCCATTAAGGGTCATAGAGCCACCCAGTAACTCCATTCGCAGGTTGTTCATGCTTACGGTCTGGTCGGCAACCCTGATTGCTCCGGTTGCGTTGGTGATTTCCAGGTCGCCGAATACAATTCTTGCAAACCTGCTCTGCAGGTTAAAGTCGATGTTCTCCGGCACCTCAATGACCGAAAGCTCAAGAGGCTCTTCGGTGTCAGGGGTGGGTTCATCGTCCATAAACTGGTTCAGATTGAAGTAATTTGATTGGGTTTCAAACCGTCCTGTTAGCAATTCGTCGCTCAGCACAAAGCCAAGGATGTTGTCGATGCGGCCTGAAGCGCTCAGATCACTGTCTCCGATTTTCATGGTGAAGGCGCTTACACTGGCAAACTGGGGAGAGAAGCTCATTTCTGCAGATGCAATCTCTACCCCTTGCGGAAACATCTCGCTGGAATAATTCAAATCGGCAACATAAAAACGTCCGGCAAACAGGAACTCATTATAGCGTTCATTCTCGATACTCGACAAACGCCCTTTGGCTGTGATATCACTTTCAATGATGCCTGATAATGCCTCCCCTTCATCCATGGGGTAAAAATCCCGTACTTTTGACAAATCCATTTTCCCTTTCAGGAAAGCGTCAATTTGCGGATCCGAAACCGGCGTTTTAAGGTTCAGCCTGGCCTCAACCTGATTACCGGCCATGTTGAGGGAAAATCTGCTGACATCAACAACAGTAAAATCTGCATCTCCGCCCGGGTTCTCAATTTTTGTTCTGATAAAGACATCGGTAACGGCAGCCGGCAAATCAGGATACTGGAACATTCCGTTGTCCACGTCAATGTTCACCCCAAAACCCGGTATGTTGTCTTCGTTGTATATCCCTTTTACAAAGCCATTAAAAGCCAGGGTGCCTGATGTTTGAAGACCTTCAAAATCTTCTGTATATATGGCGGGTATCATGGACAGAAACGCCTTGAAATCGGTCCGGGGAGATGCAAAAGTAAAGTCAATTTCCATATCATCTTCAGGCATGGCAAAGTGTCCGTCGAAGACCATGGTAAGATCATTCAATCTAAGGCTGTTGTCGCGGAATGTAAAGCTGAATGCATTTAGATCTGCATCAATGTCGGCAGTAAACTCTGTATAAACGTTGTTCAGATAAGCGATGCCATCATAACGAACCAGCAGGGCCTCAATCGTTGTATTTCGGATGGCCAGCGTGGTAAAGTCGGCCGTAAAATCTCCCCGCAAGGTATGATTGAAATTAACCAGGCGGGCATACAAATCCATCTCCCGGTCGTCATAAACAATGTAAGCATTGTTGATTTGAAAACGTTTGAGAGCCACTTTAAAATCAACATCCTCTTCTTCCCGCACCTCAACTTCTTCAGTTTCTTTGACAATATCCCAGTTGGCACGTCCGTCTTTCAATACCTTAGCCATTATCCGCGAATCATCCACACGAATGGTGTTTACCTCGTAACCATCATCGCCAAAAAGGCTCATAATATTGACGGAAATAAAAAAGCTTTTTACACTGGCAAGTGTATCACCCTGAAAGTGGTCCACTCCCACAACCGTTAGGTCATTCAGGCGGAAAGAAACATTGGGGAAGTTTCGGAGAAGGGAAATACGAAAAGTGCCAAAATCAACATCGGCATTTACATTTTCGTTGATGGCGATTTTCACCTGTTTAACAATTTTTCCCTTGAATACAATAGGTAAAATAATCATCAATGCCAGCAAAACAGCAATGGTTATTCCTGTGATTTTTAAAAATTTTTTCATGGTGGAGTCAGGTTATAAGGTCTGCAAAATAATTGTACGAACAAAGAGTAAAATTAATACAATAATTAACATGTTTCGACCTTAAATGGGAGGAGGCCTAAAATATTGTTCTTTACCCGGTTAGTTGTAAATGAACTTAATGTACCGTTTTTTTTATTATTTTTGAGGCGGAAAAAAAGGAGCGTAACGCTCTTTGCATTTTATTCACCAATATATAAAAAAGCATGAAGCTTACAACTATTTTATCAAATCTCCCCAAAGTATTCAGGGTGGTGATCCTTTCTGTGATTCTCACACCTTTTATACTTCAGGGGCAAACCATTACATCCGATCCTATCCTTCCCACGGATGCCACACCGGTTTTAATTTATTTTGATGCCACAGGCACTGCTCTTGAGGGGTATACCGGCGACCTGTACGCGCACACCGGAGTCAATATAGAAGGTGTTGGCAACTGGCAACATGTCATTGGTAGCTGGGGAAACAATACCACCCAGCCAAAACTTGAACGTTTGGAAACTGACTATTATTTGCTGGAGATTGAACCCAGCATCAGAGCGTTTTACAATGTGCCCCAGGCGCAGGTTATCACTGGTTTGGCCTTTGTTTTTCGTGCCGCAGCGGGCTCCCCGCAAAGTGCCGACCTTTTTGTAGAGGTTTTTGAAGCCGGAAAACTTATTGTTTCCATAATCCATCCTCCCAAAGATCAGCCCATTGTTGAGTTTGGACAGCATCTTGACATTTTTGCTGCAGCCATTGCATCTGATGACATTACCTTATTTATCAATAATGAAGTAGTGGCTACCACAACCGATAGCGTTATTGAATTTTCGTTTAACAGCACTGAATACGGCTATGGCACACACTGGTTTAAAGCCACGGCAACCCAGGGCTCAGAAGTTGCCCATGATTCTACTTATGTGTTTGTAAGGCCCCAACCTGAGGTGGAAGCAATGCCTGAAGGACTTGTACCTGGTATCAATTACCTTGATGACAATACCGTTACCCTGGTTCTTCACGATCCTCCTGCAATGAAAGAATATGTGTTCGTTTTGAGCGACATTCATGACTGGCAGGTTACTGAAGAGGGCTACATGAAAGTAACTCCTTCCGGAACCCACTTCTGGCTTACTTTTACCGATCTTACTCCTGATACCGAATACGCATTCCAGTATTTTATTGATAATGAAGTTCGTATCCCTGATCCTTATGCAGAAAAGATTCTTGATCCCTGGAATGACCAATGGATTTCCGACTTTAACTACCCGGGTCTGAAGGAGTATCCCGAAGGAAAAACCAATGGTTATGTAAGTGTCATGCATCCCGGAAGGCCTGTTTTTGAGTGGGAAGTCACTGATTTCACCCCTCCCGCTCCTGAAGACATGGTGATTTATGAATTGCTGATACGCGACTTTGTTGAGACTTCTGCCATTAAAACCGTTATGGATTCATTGGATTATCTCCAAAATCTGGGTGTCAATGTTATTGAATTGATGCCCATCAATCAGTTTGAAGGCAATATTTCATGGGGATACAACCCTGCCATGTATTTTGCTACAGACAAAGCTTACGGTACACGTGAAGACTATAAAAAATTTATTGATGAATGCCACAAAAGAGGCATAGCTGTGGTTATTGATATTGTTCTGAATCATTCCTTTAATATGTCGCCCCTGGTGCAGATGTATTTTGATCCCAATGCAGGCAGCTGGGGACAACCCACTCCTGAAAACCCCTGGTATCTTGAAACCTGCCCCCACGAACCATGGTGTTGGGGAAATACATTTGATCAGGATAGCCCTTATACCCATGAGCTTTTTAACCGAATAACCGAATATTGGCTCACCGAGTTTAAAGTGGACGGTTTCCGTTTTGATTTTACCAAAGGATTCACCAATGTTCAAACCGGAGGACAAGGCTGGAACTATGATGCCCAGCGCATTGCCAACCTTAAACGCATTGCCGATCACGTGTGGAGCGTAAATCCGGATACTTATGTGATTCTTGAGCATTTTACCGACAATTCAGAGGAGAAAGAACTCGCTGACTATGGTATGATGAGCTGGGCCAACCATGTGCATCACAATTACCAGGAAGCTGCTATGGGCTGGCTCCCCAGCAGTAACTTTCAGAATATATCACACCAAACCATGGGATGGAATAATCCGCACCTTGTGGGATACATGGAGAGTCATGATGAAGAACGTATGATGTTTAAAAACATTAACTACGGAAATTCCGAAGGCAGCTACAATACCCAGGAAACTCAAACCGCTTTGCGCCGCATTGAACTGGCAGCTACTTTCTTCTTTACTATTCCCGGGCCGAAAATGATATGGCAGTTTGGAGAACTGGGATATGATTATTCCATCAATCATTGTCAGGACGGAACCATTGATGATGGATGCCGTACCGATCCCAAACCCATCCGCTGGGATTATTACGACGACTGGCGCCGCAAAAGACTCTATGATGTATATGCCATGCTCATTGAATTGAAAAAAGAGCAGGATGTCTTTCGCACAGATGATTACACTCTTTCGCTCAATGACGCCGCCAAGCGTATTCACCTTAATCATGCATCTAATATTGTGACTGTTTTGGGGAACTTCGGAGTTACTGAAACCTCCTTTAATCCTAACTTCCAGCAAACAGGAACATGGCATGAATTCTTTTCCGGAGAAACATTGGTTGTTGATGATCTCAGCGATCAAATAACCCTGCAACCCGGCGAATACAGGCTGTATTCCACTGTTGCATTTCCGGCCCATGGTGTGCCTTTGAATACTGAAAATCAATTGGTGGATGACAACACTGGTGTGAGCGTATTCCCTAATCCTTCCAGTCAGGGGTTTAATTTTAATATGAACGCAGACAAAAACTACCATGTAAGGATTGTTAACCTTCAGGGGCAAACGGTTTTTGAAAAAATGAATGCTTTCGGACCCACCCAATCACATTTCTACTGGAACAACACTTTAGACAATGGTCAGAAGGCTGCCGCCGGCTTGTACTTCTACAGTGTTTACTCTGCAGGGGAGTCTTTCTCCGGAAAAATCATGATTAAGTAATCCATCTTCTTATATGAGAAATCA